>CAMNDY010000032.1 GCA_946535985.1 uncultured Treponema sp.
TTGGGATTAAAGCTTTTGGGTTTGATTTGTTTTCCATAATTACCTCTTTATTTACTCCAATATTGCACCCTTATCAGCAGAAGAAACAAGCTTTGCATAACGTGCCAGGTAACCGGTCTTTACCTTTGGCTCCGGTGCCACCCAGGCGGCACGACGTTTTGCCAGTTCTTCATCACTTACTTCGAGCCTGATGCTGTAAGCGTTTATATCAATTGTAATTTTATCACCTTCCTGAACAAGGGCAATTGGTCCACCAACTGCAGCTTCAGGAGAACAGTGTCCAAGAGAAGCACCACGGGTTGCACCACTAAAGCGTCCGTCTGTAATAAGAACTACATCTTTGTCCAGACCTTGGCCTGCAAGAGCTGCTGTTACTGCAAGCATTTCGCGCATACCAGGTCCACCCTTTGGGCCTTCGTAACGAATTACAACTACGTCACCCTTGTTGATTTTGCGTCCCTGAACTGCAGCCATAGCCTCAGACTCATCATTAAATACACGGGCAGGACCTGTGTGTTTCATAAGTTCTTTTGCACAGGCAGAGCGTTTTACTACAGTTCCATTTGGAGCAAGGTTTCCAAACAAAATTGCAAGTCCACCGTTATCGCTGAAAGGATTTTCTATAGGACGAATAGTCTCCGGATCTCGGTTTACAACTCCCTTAATATTTTCTGCAAGAGTTTTACCTGTTACTGTTATAAGCGAAGTATCAATCAGATTTTTCTTTGCAAGCTCTGCAAGTACAGCCTGTACTCCACCTGCTTCATCAAGCTGGCACATAAAGGTATGACCTGCAGGAGCCAGGTGACACAAGTTTGGTGTACGGTTAGAAATATCATTTACATCATGTAAGTCAATCTGAATTCCTGCTTCATGTGCAATTGCCGGAACATGGAGCATTGTATTACTTGAACAGCCAAGAGCCATATCGGCTGCAAGGGCATTTATAAAATTCTGCTTTGTGAACATGCGGCGGGCAGTAATTCCCTTGTTGAACATATCCATAACAGCCATACCAGCTTTTTTAGCAAGAGCAATGCGGCGTCCTGTAACTGCAGGAATTGTTCCGTTACCAGGAAGGCCAAGTCCTATTGCTTCTGTAAGACAGTTCATTGAGTTTGCAGTAAACATACCGGAGCAGGCCCCGCAACCAGGGCAGGCAACCTCTTCCATCTGTTCAAGCTGAGCCTCGTTAATACGTCCACTTGCGACAGCACCTACAGCTTCGAACATATCAGACAAAGAAAGATTTCGGCCTGCATAAGGATTGCTTTCATCTTTTCCGGGAATACGGCCAGGCATCATAGGACCGCCGGAACAGAAAACTGTAGGAAGGTCCAGACGGGCAGCAGCCATGAGCATACCGGGAACAATCTTATCGCAGTTAGGAATCATAACAAGAGCATCAAACTGGTGAGCCTTTGCCATACATTCAATTGAATCTGCAATGAGTTCGCGGGTTACAAGAGAATACTTCATTCCTTCGTGGCCCATTGCAATTCCGTCACAGACACCAATTGCAGGAAACTCTACAGGAGTTCCTCCAGCCATGCGGATTCCATCCTTTACAGCCTGAGCAATGCGGTCAAGTTCTATATGTCCCGGAATAATTTCATTTTTAGCACAGCACACGCCAACAAGCGGGCGGTCTAATTCTTCTTTAGTATATCCCATTGCATAAAACAATGAGCGATGAGGTGCACGTTCTACACCCTTTTTTGCGTTATCGCTTTTCATTTTTTTCCTCTTATTATTCTTTATCCTGAATAATCAGTTTTATCAAAGTATCGTTTTTGCTTCTGATATTTTGTTTTTGTTCAGCAAGGGCAGCGGCAGTCAAATCTATTCTTGAATAGTCACAAACCTTGCGGCCATAATCAGAAAGTGTAGATGCATTTGCGGCCTTACATGCAAACACAACATTTCTGTTACTTACATAAAGCCTGTAAAACTCCATAAACTCATCGTTGTCTACAGGAAGTCCGGAAAGCATAAAAATGCGTTTGTAATCCTGGATTTGTGCAAAACGGCGGGCAATAGACTCAAGCTTTTTAGTAAAATCTCCCTTATCAAGCATTTCGGCAATTACAAATAAATCGGCATCGGCAGGTGGAGTTCCTTCAGGCTGGCATTCAATTACACGACTAAAGCCCACACTATCTAAAATTGCCTGAGTTTTTGAATCGGTGATTTTAACAGTAACTGCTGCAATTTCATCTTCTTCTTCATCCATAGCTCCGGTACCGGAAGCAGCGCTGCCATCAGAACCAGCCCCACTACTTCCACCAAAGAGATTTGCAAGCTCTTCATTAGAAACAGAACCAGTATGGAACTTTTCTTCCTGTTCTTCTTCGGCTTCCTGAGCTACAGCCTGTTCTGCAATATCATCACCAGATATTTCTGCACTAAAGTCATCATCGTCTTCAAAAATATCTTCGTCTGTATAAAAATCCTCAATTTCCTTTTCTACAGAATCATCTACGTCTTCTTTGAGGAAGCTCACACCGGCCGGTTTAGAACCCGCAACCCTCAGACGTAATTTATCACCATCCTTGGTCCGCTCATACAAACAACCGTCATCTTCGCTTACATAAAAATATGGATTATCTTCAGAAATCCTTATATTGCGGATATTTGGACAATTATCAAAAGCAGTCTGGTCAAGCTCATGCAAAAACTCCGGCAGAACAAGGGTTGTAAGATTTGTACAACCTTCTGCAGCATGTGCTTCGATTCTTTCAACAGTAGAAGGAATTACAAGAGAAAGAAGAGAAGAACAGCCCTGAAAAACAAACTGAGGAAGCTCGCGGATGCCTGCCCTAAAAGGAATTTCCGGCAGACTGGAACAATTCTGGAACAAACCTTCAGGGAAAGAATAAACAACATTAGGCATCTTAACTTTTACAAGCGAAGTACAGCCCGAAAACAAATATGGAGGAAGCTCGGTAACTTTTTCCGGAAGCCTTACACTCTTGAGGTTTGGAGAATCCTTAAAAAGAGCAACCCCAATTCCCAGAACAGAATCAGGTAAATCTATTTTTTCGTAAGGACATTCGGTAAAAACTTCTTCATCAACGTAATGAGCGCCAAAAGGAATGCGACCTTTAAACTCATCAGTTTCTATATCAACACCAAGAACTGTATGCAGATCAGGGGTGTACAAAAGTCCGTTTTTTCTTACTATTTGTTCCATTCTTCTATTGTATTATGTTTTTAAGATTCCCGCAACATAATTGCAACTATGAAAAATTTGCAATATAATTTATCAAATGATTTTTAATGATTTGCATAAGAAAAAAAGTCTTCTTTTTATAATAATACTGCTCTATACAGCAGTTTCTTTTGCACAATCCTTAAGAATTCCAATGATTCAAGGCGAAAAAAAGGTAAACAGCCTTGCCTGGAGCCTTGATTCTACCCTTTTTGCTTATACCGATGGCACAGATATTGTAATCCGCGATGTTTCTGAATTTTTTATCCGCCACACAATCCAAACCCCATATAAGAATATTATAGAAGTACGCTTTGTAGATCCAATCTTTGACGATTCCGAAGAAGACAGACTCTATGTACTTCTTGTAACAGACACAAACTTAATTGAAATACATCAGCTTTTCTTTTTTACTGATGATATTGGAAACAAGCTTTGTGCAGATAATATAATTTTCCAGCTGCAGGGTTCCGAAAACATAAAGGCCTGTGCTTTTACCTGTACAAATGATATCCGCTTTATTGCAATGGGTTACGAAGACGGTACCTTCGGCCTCTTTAATTACAATACAATTTCGCAGGAATATATAGAAGAAAGCTTCGAAATCGGAGAAACACATCTTGCTTCCATAGATATCAGTACGAAACAGGATATGCTGCTTACAAGCACCGATAACGGAATTATCTACATCTGGAATAATAAAATGGATGCAATTACATCCTTTTTCTTTGATGACGAATACAGCAAGCATGTATACTTTAATGATGATACAGAATATCCAATTTTATTTGCAGATTCCCAAAACTCAATTGCAAAATTTAATTTAGAAGCACAAGTCAAAAGCGGCTCACACATAGAAAATGATAATGATATAAAAGATTTCGCTGTTTCAATTGACCGTAAAATTGCTCTTATTCTTGATTATAACAATAATCTGAACGTTTTTAATCTGGAAACTTCTGATTTTATAGGTTATATTCCGAATTTTTCAGAAAGTCCTATCACACTTTTTAGAATTGATTACACACAGACAAAGTTTTTAATTACTCACGAAGACAATACAATTTATATTCTTGAAATAAGTAAAGTTCTCTTTCCAAAAAATGCAAGTCTTCCAAATACAAAAGTAATTTCTATGGACGAGGATGATGCCCTTCAACGCCTTTATGATGAAACAGAAGATGAAATTGAAGTTCAGGAAGAAACAGTAGAAGAACAGGAAACAGAAGACGGAAAAAAACTTTACGAAGCCCTTGCAATGATTCGTTATAAAAACTCAGACACAATCGGCTTTAGATTAAAAGGCACTCTTGCGCCAGGCCCATATATTTTGGGAGCAAGCTTTGCTGCAGGCTACACAGCTTACCGCTTTATTCAGCCATTTTACTTTGGCGGATTTTTAGAGCCACATTTTGAGTTCCCTCAAAAAGAATTCCCATATAAATATTCACTTGAAGGTTCTGCAATTTCTAGCCCTATAATTGTTGGAGGTAAGATTTATTTTCCTTTTGGAATCTGCGTTTATCCTTTCCAGAAAAACATAGAACTATTTGTTGAACTTTCGCCCGGCCTTTCAATGAATATGCTATGGAATGCAAAATTTGATAAGTCTATCACAAGCAAAATGTACTCAGGCTTTTACGGCTCACTTAGAACCGGCGCCACCTACAAAAATTTCGTAGCCTTCATAGAGGGCAATTACGACGCCGTCATGGGCTTTGGCTTTAGCATTGGTATTGGCTATAATTTGAATATTGTCTTTAATCAAACTTACGAAGAAGAAGACCCGTCGCTGGAAAAATAAAAACACATAAAAAAATCCCTTTTGGCGGGGCCAGAAGGGATTTTTTGAATATTTAATTCTGTTCATTCAGGTATTTTTTTGTAGTTAAAGATTTTTTTCTTTTAGTTCAAGTACAGTTTCTAAAGGCAGTCCAATGCAACGTGCTATTTTTTCTGGAGAGTCGCCTTCTTTAAGAAATGCCAGGGCATCTGCTTCGGCTTTAGCTTGCTGCCCATCTTCAAAAGCCTCCTGCTTCTTTACTGCTATATCCATTTTATAATCATATTTAGCACAGAGCATGTTTATAACCTCCCGAGACTTTCTGTCCAGGTAATCTGTCAGGATTCCTTCTTCCATTGCAATTTCGATTGCATGTTTGAAAGATGCTTTCGGAAATCGTTTGTTGTAAGTTTTTTCTACAATTTCCAAAAACCTACAATACTCCTTAAGAATATCACAAGATCCCGTAATCGGCAACAAATTTGGATTTGTGCAATTTTTTACTTTGACTACAAGTTCCAGAAAGAGCATTATAAAGTTCAAGGAAATTTTTCTTGCCATCCCGGTCACTCCCGAATAAATCGGTGAATACAGAATCTTTGTATTTTCTGTTGAAAATAGACATATAGTCCTCCAAATATTTTTGTTATGGAAACCCCAGACATACAGCCCGAGCAAAATGTTTCTCTAACAAAAAAATTGGATTGCCGATAAAAAATCGACAATCATTTTGAAGAAATATATTCATATATAATATGGGAAAAAAGTGGACTTCTTACAAATTTTTTGAAAAAAAAAGCAAAAAAAATTATTTTTTTATTGTTGTGATATAAAAAAATCCCTTTTGGCAGAAATGCCAGAAGGGATTTTTTATTAAGAATGATTTATCTTACAGAAACTAGTCTGTGAGGTAAATTGTGAATGGATAACTTACGGTAGTCATCTGGTACTGAGCTGTGATGAGACAGTTGTATACATAACCAGTTGGTAAGTTTCCAAGTGCAATTGTAAATGTATTTGCAGAACCTGCGGCCGCACCTACCTGTTCTTCGTCAAAGTAAGTTCTTCCAGCGTATGTGATGCTGAATGCTACTTTGTCGTACTTCCAATTAAATGGAAGTGTTGCTGGAATTGAATAGTCAGGATCAGCAGCAGCAGCTTCAGAATCATAAGCAGGATTAGCTTTTGTTGCAGGTAATGTTACAGAAACTGTTGTTGTGGTCAGCGCAGGATCTCCTGGGTTTTCTGGAGCTGTAATTGTAGCTTTAGAAACTGTATTAGTTGCAGCCTTATTTACACCACCAGTTGCAGAACCTGTAATACCAAATGCATTTACCCAAGCTTGTAAGATATCGTAAGTGATATCATCATAAATCTCTACATCACCCTCACGAGAATATGCAGCATAAAGAGTAAGATTCTTAAAGTTGATATATGCCTCTGGAGTGTAAGTTGTAGTTGATCCACCTGGATATTTAGTTCCAGTTGTTAATTCTTTAATCCAGTAAATCCAATCTGCAGGACCATTATAAAGATATGGATTTGATTCGGAACCTAAGTGAGTTGTTGAATCTTGAACAGGATTCAATACAGCATAACTATGATCACTCTGGCTCCAGTAAACAATTCGATCTTTAGTACTTCCAGCAGGTTCAGCCCCCTTCTCAGCACCTTCGTTCCATTTACCACCTTGTGTTACATATTTTACTCTGAAACGGTTGATTGTATTTAATACATTGCCTTCTTCAGCGGTAGATAATCCATGGATCCAATCTTGAGTTGTTGTTGTATCTATTTCAAGATAAGCAGCGGTTGGAGAATAACCAGCGTTGTTTTCTGAATAAAGACGTGCAACATAGCGTTTACCAAGCTCAAGATATACATCAACATATTCACTGTTAGCAAACAAAGAACCACCCTTGTAGAATCTTGTATTTGCTCTGATATCTTTGAGATAATTGAACACATATTTTGCATTTGCTGTATCTGGGTCAGGATCTGCTGCTTCTGTAGTACCAAAAATAGCTTCAAATTTTGTAGCATCATTTACGGCTGCTGTAACATTAAAACTATCAGCAACTTCTGCAATCTGCATTGCAAAGTTCATTTCTGTTGTTACACTAGAACCATCCCATGTAAAGTGTGCTACATAGTAACCTGGATATGTTGCTTCTTCTGCTTCAGTCACAAGATTACCAAGATCATTAATATATTGATTAAACTGAACTTTAAAATGTTCTGGTGCAGCTGGTACTGTACCTACAAGGTTTGGAATAGTGATTGTTTCTTGCACAGTTTTTCCTGGAAGGATGATGATTGTATCATTCCAAACATATTTACGGTTTTCATTTGCCTTTACAAATTCAATCTGGAAACGATATGTTCCTGGATTAATCTGCTTTCCATTAGCTGTATATGATGCTCCTGCTGAATGTAACAATCCACCTTCTGTAGTTGCAGTGCTCAAAACCTGCGATAGCGATTCTGATGCGGCACTTTCTATTTCATCACCTGTTGTAATATCATAGATATAAGCAGTTGCTACATAACCTTCTGGAATTGTTGTTCCTTCTTCAAGTTTTAATGTTAAGTTAACACCACCAGTCTTACTCAGTCCCTTTGGTGTAAGTGTAAACTTAATCTGGTTTGTAAACATCATATCTACGTTTCCATAACCAATAAGAACTGCTTTTGCCAAAACTTCTGATTCTGTAAGTGCTTCACCAGCTGCAGTTGGAAGGTCGTTTGAATCACAAGCTGCAAGAGTTAAAGACCAGTTATAACAATCAATATCAAGAATAACCTTTCCTACAATTCCATCTTCCGAAGTAACATTTACAGTTTTAGGAGCAAGAGTTTGTCCACTCTGTGCTTTACCCCAAAGATAGAAGGTAAGGTCTGTTTTTGCAGAAAAAGGTGTTGCAACAATAGTACGCGCACTTCTTTCTGTTTTTACAAACTTGATCATCTCATTCTGTGCGATTGTAATGTTCAATGGCTGCTTGTCACTTCCCGTAAATGTAGCAGATGCTGATTGTTTACAAGCTGTTACCATTACAACAAACAATGCAATGAGCATAATTATACATTTTTTCAAATTCTTCATGTTAATCCTCCTTGAAGAAATCCGTCTGTCCGTAGACTTGTTCATAGATAACGATTGAACACCAGTCCTTGTACTGTTTTCCATCGTTGCCAATTACTGTTAAATGTAAAATATAAGTTCCTGGCACAAGCTTTTCAGTTTCGCTTATTCGCGAAAGTGGAACATATGCTCGAAACTCCCTCTTGTTTGTACCGCTTTCCTCATAAAAATTCAGGCCTGCGGTTATGTCCTCTAAGGTCGATTTAATTACGCTTTCCGACCCTTTCTTTTTATAAATAATCTTGTAGAAATTCCATGTATATGATGAACAATTATATGGGGCCGCAACATTTATGGATCCTTCATTACTGGCAAAATAGGTTGGTTCAAGCATATTCTCTTCCTTGAACCCCGCATCCCCAGGATTCTTAATCAGTTCCATGTTTGTAGCAGGCTCATAATGGCCGTTGTAGTCGTCGAGCATTGTATTTACGTCGTTCTTGCACGATGGAAATAGACCCAGGAGCAGAAGCAGCACAAGAGAAGACATAAAAAAATGCATTGATACGCCAAAACGTTTCATATACAATCCTACTCTTATATTATCGACATAGGGGCCGAAAAAACGCACAAAATTATCGGCAGAATTTAAACTTTTTTTAGTAAATTCTTCCAAAAACGCGATTTTTTTTTTTTTTTGATTTTTTTAGTTTTTTGAATTGAATTTTGATTAATTCACTTGAGCAAAAGTGATTATACAGGCAGATGCCTGATAATGCAAGTTTTTTTTTCTTAATTAAGAAAATCCTGCGATGTGATAATTCTGCTACAGAAAGATTCAAGAACCTGGCTATCATGACTAATTACAAGACATGCACAATGCTGTGAAGAAACAATCTGCTTTATAAGATTTACGATATTTGTAGTATTGATTTCATCCTGAGAGGCAAAGGGTTCATCAAGAAGTAGAAGTCCCTGGATCCCTGCGCCCCCTTCGACACGCTCAGGGACCGCACAAGTATATGCAAATGCTCTGGCAATGGAAGTGCGCTGCTGCTCTCCCCCGCTTAAGGTTTTGGCAAGATCATTTATTTTGTGGCCCATATTAAGTTTTTCAAGCCATTGTATTGCAAGGTCTTTTGCATCATTTTCCTTCATTTTGTTTTCAAGCGGGAGCATTACATTTTTTAATACAGTCAAAGAAGGTATAAGGCGGGGCTCCTGAAAGACATAGGAAATAGTGGTTTCGACAGGCTCAACCACCGCACTTTTCGGATCAAGCATTGTACCTGCAATATGATTAAAGAGGCTTGTTTTACCGCTGCCTGTAGGTGCAAAAAATCCTATTATTTCACCGTCAAATACATCCAGCGAAAACTTATTAAATAAAACCTGTTCACCGACAGTAAGATTAAAATCCTTTAGAAACAAAACAAGATTTTTTTGTTTAAGTTCATCATTGTTCAAATTATTTTCCATAAACAAAATCCTGTATTACAAACTTGTAGAAAATCTTTTTACTGCACATATAAAAAGTCTTTCAATGGCAAAGCTTACTAAAACCAGAATAATTGCAACAGCAATTACAGTAGATGTTTCAAGATGAACCTGTGCTTTCTGAAGCATAGTTCCCGCAGCATATTTAGGCAAACTCAAAACCTCACCAGCTGCAACAACTTTCCATGTAAGACCAAAAGAAGAAACCATTCCGTTCAACAAAAATGGAACAAGAGATGGAAACTGAATATATTTAAAAATCTGATATCTGCTAAAACAAAAAACCATTGCCATGCCCATGAGTTTTTCATCTGCTTTTGAAAATCCATTTGCAACGGCTGTAGTCATAATTGGAAGAGTCATTAAAACCGAAACAAATACCGGAACTGTTCCAGACTTAAACCAGAAAAGAGCGATAAGAATAAAGGCTACTACAGGAGTGGCACGAATAACAGCAAGCGGAAGCTCAAAAAAGTCGCGGAGAAATTTAGAAAATCCGGCCGCAATTCCAAGCGCAGTTCCAAGCACTACAGTAATTGCAAAAGAAATAATTACGCGTAAAAAGGTATGAGCAAAGGCCTGCCAGAAAGCCTTTGTTTTTACAAGGCTTCCCATTGAACTAAAAACCTCCAACGGCGAAGGCAAAATCAGCTCTGCATTAATTAATTTTGAAAGGAAAAACCATGCAGCCAAAATCACCAGAACAGAGAGAATATAAGCTGCAATAGTTTTTGTTTTATTTATCATTTGCAATAAAAGTTATCGTCAGGAAGCTTTCCGCCAATAGATGCAGAATCAAAAGAAAGGAAGATATTTAAAAGTTCTTCGATTTTTTCTTTTGCCTTAGGATTCTCGGCAGGAATAAAAACATAATTTGCCTTAGGAATCGACTTGGCAATAATTGGAGCAGCAAGACCAAGTCCAAACTTTTCGCAAAGTTCCCCTGCTTCCTTTGGATTCTGCAAGGTCTTCTTGTAGGATTTTTCATACTCTGCAAGGAAAGCTTTAAGAGCCTGAGGATTTTTTTCTGCAAAGTCTTTTGTAACAACCATCACTGTAAGCGGATAGATTTTTCCTTTTCCTTCAAAATATTCATATTCACTTTGTAAATCAACAGCAGCAAGAACCTTGTCCGATTTTAACTGTGCAACAGTAGCAAAAGGCTCAGGCACTACTGCATATTTAATTTTTCCGGAAATGAGTTGGGCTGCAAGCTGAGGCGTTGGAATTGAAAAATCAAGACTTACACCATTTTTAACATCAGCCTTAATTCCGTTTTTCTGCAAAAGATAGCGGAAGATATATTCAGGAGTAGCCCCCTGACCTGCAACAGCAACACTTTTTCCTTTAAGATCTGCAAGCTGTTTTACAGAAGCATCAGTTGTAATAAGAGAAAGATTTCCGTTTCCTGTAATTGCACAGCAAAGGATTTTTCCGTTTGAGCTGTTATAAACTTTAGCGGCAACATTTGCAGGAAGAAAGCCTACATCAATTTCGCCCTTGAGCATTTTTGGAAGCAAAGCCTGTGGATCTGCAAAAAGCTCTACGTTTTCATCCAAGAGATGTGCTGATGGAATACATGTTGGACCATTTAAAACACCAAACCGAACCTGCTGAGCGCAAAGACCTGCACAAAGCATAAATCCGGCGATTATTGAGAAAAATAATTTTTTCATAAAAACTCCAAATAGCATTGTCGCCTGCCCTTTGACAGGTTCAGGGACCGCTACACTTTATTCCTTTTCAACAAGAACAGGAACCTTTACGGCTTCCTTTTCCTGTTTTACAAGTTTGACCTTGATTTTATCACAAATGCATTCGATTGTCACACAGTTCAGTTCACTATTCTGATTAGAAAGAATTTCAACCGAAAGCGGATCTTCGATTTCTTTGCGGATAAGGCGTTTCATCGGGCGGGCACCCATTGCAGGATTATATCCGTGTTCAATAAGATATTCCTTTGCCTTAGGTTTGATATTTATAGTAAGATTTTTATCTTTAAGTCTTTCGCTAAGTTCTGCAAGCTGAATATCAAGAATCTTAGAAACCTGAGCCTTAGAAAGAGCATCAAATACAATAACATCATCAATGCGGTTTATAAGTTCAGGATTCAAAAGTTTTTTAAGCTCATTCATTGCACCGGCTTTTATTTCTTCATAAGCCATAACGCCTTCTGCAGTTCCAAAACCAACACGTCCTTCATTAGTAATCTGGCGTGCACCTGCATTACTTGTCATGATGATTACAGTATTGCGGAAGTTTACAGTGTGTCCAAGATTATCACTCAGTTCCCCTTCTTCGAGCATCTGCAGCAACAGGTTAAAGATATCCGGGTGAGCCTTTTCAATTTCATCAAGAAGAATAACTGAATATGGATGGCGGCGAACCTTTTCTGTAAGAATACCACCTTCCTGATATCCAACGTATCCTGGAGGCGCTCCAACAAGACGACTTGCATTATGCTTTTCCATATAATCAGACATATCAATGCGGATAAGAGCTTCTTCGGAACCAAAAAGATATTTTGCAAGAGCCTTTGCAAGCTGAGTTTTTCCAACACCTGTAGGACCAAGGAAAATAAAAGATCCAACCGGATGTTTTGGAGAAGAAATACCGGCACGACTACGGCGGATTGCCCCGGAAATACTGCTTACGGCAGAATCCTGACCGATTACTGTATTATGAAGCTCATCTTCCATATGAATAATACGCTCTGTTTCACTGGCAGTCATCTGCTCAAGAGGAATGCCTGTCATTTCGCTGATAATTTTTTCAATATCTTCGGCACTTACAACCTTTGCAGGACGGCTGCCGTTCTTTTCCCAAAGATTTGTATAAAGATTAAGCTTTTTCTTTAAGTCAATTACCTTATCGCGGACAAGCGCTGCACTTTCATAATCCTGATTAAGCACCAGATTTCGTTTTTCTTCTTCCAGTTCCTTTTTCTTTTCTTCTAAGAAAGCAAGTTCGCTTGGACGTTCTTCTTCCTGGATTTTTTTTGCAGCCCCTGCTTCATCAAGAATATCAATTGCTTTATCAGGCAAAACCTTTTCAGGCAAATATCGTTTTGAAAGGCGGACAATTGTAGGAATTACATCATCCGCATAAACAACGTTATGATATTTTTCGTATTTTTCTTTTATACCCTGAAGAATCTGTTCTGTTTCATCAACATTTGGTTCTTCTACTTTTACAACCTGGAAGCGTCTTTCAAGAGCAAGGTCACGTTCAATATGACGGGTATATTCTTTTGTTGTAGTCGCACCAATTATCTGAATCTCTCCACGAGAAAGGGCCGGCTTCATAATATTAGAGGCATCCATTGTTCCTTCGTTTCCACCAGCGCCAATAATTGCATGAAGTTCATCTATAAACAAAATGATATCTTTATCTTCCTGAAGCTCATTCAGGATTTTTTTCATTCTCTCTTCAAATTCACCACGATATTTTGTACCCGCAACAACAGCTGCAAGATCAAGGGAAAGGATTCTTTTTTTCAAAAGCTCCGTCGGAACATTACCTGCTGCAATGCGCTGGGCAAGACCTTCTACAATAGCGGTTTTTCCAACCCCAGGTTCGCCTGTAAGGACAGGATTATTCTTAGTTCTGCGGGCCAGAATTTGAATTACACGATGTATTTCTTTATCGCGGCCAACAACAGGATCCTGTTTTTTATCGCGTGCAAGCTTTGTAAGGTCACGGCTATATTCAGAAAGGAAAAGCTCCTTTTTCTTATTTTGAGTTTTATCTTTCTTCTGATTTTTTTGATTTGGAAGAGTTTCATCAAAAACATCAAAAAGTCCGTTGGCGTCTCCCAAAAGACTTTTAAAAACAGTATCTACAAGAGACTCTGCCCTGGCCTGCCTAATAGAAGAATTGTGATCTGTCTGAAGCTCCATTATAACAAAGCGGGCATCCATAATTGTATAATCAGCTGCTTTAAAAAATCGGTTTGTAATGCTTCCTTCTTCGCGGATTGCTGCTAAAAGAAGGTGTTCTGTACCAATATAATCATTGTGAAGGGCATTTGCTTCAATATCTGCAATATCAATTAACTGCTGATATCTGCGGCTTACCGGAAGTGTATCTAAAGTTGGAGTTTTGGGTTCATCTGCAAAAAATTTTTCAATAAAATCAAGAAGAGCTTCGGGTTCAAGTAAAAGTTTTTCAAAAACCTGATATGCCAGGCCTTCTTTATTTTTAATCATTGCAAGAATAACATGTTCCGGCAAAAGCTGCTTACTTCCCAGTTTTCTGGCTTCGTCCTGTGCAAAAACCGAAACGATTTCTTTTGCGCGGGGTGAAAAATTCTTCATTTTGAACTCCAAAAACGATATTTGTCTTTAAATTATCGGCAGACAGGGCTGATTTCTGCAACAGTTTGTCATTGTCGGGCAAAGCTATCTGTCATTGTCGGGCTCGACCCGACAATCTCTCTTTATAAGAGATCCCCGGGTCAAGCCCGAGGATGACACATTTTAAAAATATAAAACCCCAAAAACTGCACCTAAAACAATGATTATTATAGGATGAACCTTAAACTTAAGCAGCAGGAAGGTGCAGACTGCGTAAAAGGCAAGGCATACCCACTCAAAAAAATCCTTCCAGCCAGCCAGGCTAAGAAGATTTTTCCATTCTTCAGGAATCTTTATAAGTGTAAAAATAAAAATCTGAACTACAGGAACAAGAATAAGACCAGTTGTAACAGGGCGCAAAAATGCAAGAGAACCTTTTACAAAAGGGTTTTCATGAAATTTCTGTAAAAATCTGGCAACAATAAGGATAATTATAAGCGATGGCAAAGCTTCAAAAACAGAAGTAAGGATTGCACCGGGAATTCCGTAAAGATTGTAGCCTATGTAGGTTGCCATATTTATACCGATTGGTCCCGGTGTACTTTCGCTTATAGCAATCATATTGTAAAACTGCTCGGTAGAAATAAGGCCTTTTTCTACAATTGCCTGCTGCATAAGAGTAATTGCAACAACACCCCCGCCGATTGTAAAGAGGCCTACATAAAAGAAGGTAAAACAAAGTGCAATAAGACTCATTTTGTCTCCTCCTGATTTTCGGCTTTCTGTTCAGCTGATTTTTCGAGTGTGGCCGCTTTTTTTTGTAAACGTAAAGTATTCAGACAGCCCAGAATGATTGCTGTAATTATTACTATAAAAGAGGGAACTTTGAGCCAGAAAATGCAGAAAAAAGCTGCAAGCATATAAAGTACGTTCCATACATTTTTGATAGTCTTTTTTGCAAACTTTATGATTACTGTAGTAAGCAAAGCCGCAACCGCAACATTTATTCCTTTAAGGGCAGCCTGCACACGAGGATATTCAGAAATTGAATTAATTGTACCTGCCAGAATAGTAATGATGATTATTGAAGGAGAGATAATTCCCAGAGTTGCAACAATTGCACCAATAATACCTGCCTGCCTATAGCCTACAAAGGTCGCAACATTTACAGCAATAATTCCCGGAGTACTCTGCCCTATTGCATAATAATCAATTAAATCTTCTTCTGTGAGCCAGTGCTTTTTTTCTATAAGTTCCTTCTGCAGCATAGGCATCATTGCAAGGCCACCACCAAAGGTAAAAATTCCGGTTCTAAAAAAGGCAAAGAAAAGTTCAATTAACTTTGGAAGCAGTTTTTTTTGAGCACCCTTTTCTTCTTCATTTATTTCTTCCATTATTCTATCCTCATTTTTATTTCTATCGTTGTACCATGCTCGGCCTTACAAATAAACTCTGCTCCAATCTGATTTGCCCTGTACTGCATAGAGTTCAAACCTATTCCGGAATTATACTTTTGTTCTTCAGAAATGCCAATTCCATCGTCGCTGATTTTTACGATAATAACATTTTCTTTAAGAAGGCAGGACACCTTTACATTTTTTGCCTTAGAATGTTTCATAACATTGTGCAGCGCTTCCTGAATAATTCTGAATATATTAAGCTTCTGGATTTTTGTAAAAGCAAGGCTTTCGGGAATATCCCATTCATATTTGCACTTAATTCCCGACTGCTGTTCAAAGGAGGCACACAAATTACTTATACTTGCCTCAAGCCCGATGTTTTCAAGATCAACCGGATAGGAATGGTGGGCATACTGTCTTGTTCTTTGTAAGGTATCACTAACAAGTCCTGCAAGCTCCTCCATCTGAGCTTTTTCTACAGGAGAATCCATTTTTGAATAACTTCTGCAAAGCATAGAAATTCCTGCCAGCCTTTGACAAATATCATCATGTAAATCATTACTAAATCGCTGACGTTCAATTTCGCTTATCTTAAGAACTTCTGCTTCTACCTTCATACGTTTATCATTTGCTTCTATAAGCTGGCGTGTCCGGGTTTCAACTTCATTTTCAAGATAATCAGCATAACGGCGGCGTTCTTCATTTGCTTCAATTCGGTTTAAAGAAAGGGCAATATCAACAGAAATTAAAATTATATAAGGTAGCGATTCTACCGGAGCATCATACATAATGCAGCCAATGTAATCATTTCCAACATTAAGATATTTCAAGACAAGGGTATGAGGCTCGGGTAACCAGTTATAAAAATCTGCCAGGCTCATAAGTCCTTCTTTATTTACAGGAAGTTTTCTGATTCTTTTTCCCTTTGATTTTACATAGACAGGTTTTACAAAAAGATGCTTATTCGAAACAGGCTCATCAGACTTTATTTTTTCAGGAAATTTCAGGATGAAGAAATTTTCAACACCAAGCATCGAAATGTTATAATCTATAATAGAAACGAACTCTTCTTCGCTGTTATCATTATTAAGGTCTCGGCCAACGTGACTTGTAATATTAAGCATCTGCTCTGATATTACGTATGATGACTGCATTTTTTCATAAGAATGCCGGAGAGTTTCAAAATCACTGACTGTTTTTTTACAACCACAGGATTCCCTGTAAATAACATGAGACTCAACAGACTGCTCAAGCGGGACCTTCTCTCCTTTAGCAAGTGCAAAAATCATATTTACAGCTTCTTCTCCAAGCTTATCAAGCGGCTGATGAACTGTAGTAAGAGGCGGAATTGTAAACTGTCCCTGAGGAATATCATCAAAACCTGTTACGGCAAGTCTTTGCAGCTGAGCGTTTCGCTTAGACAGATTAAGATACTTATAAACACCAAGAGCCATGTTATCATTAGCACAAACAACAACATCAGGGTAATCTCCGCTTTTGATATTTTTAGAAAAATATTCTTCCATTGCGCGAACAGCACTTTGTTCGGTAAAGTTTCCATGCATTATTGTATAATTGATTTTTGGATCCAGGGTCTGAGCCTGTTTCAAATGTTTAATGAAAAGCTTTTCGCGGTTAATTGAATCATGATGGGTCTGGGTTCCGCCAATATAAATAAACTTTTTATACTGATGTTTTTTTACAAGATGCTCCATTATTTCTTTGATAGAGTCATCTGTATGAATTAATAAAGACGGCACGCCTTCAATTTTTTGCCCTACAGAAACAACAGGAAGATTTCCCCATATACGGGTAATATCTTCTTTTGTAGTAAGCATACAGTTGTCAAAAACTACAGAGGTTAAAAGAATAATTCCATCAAGATTAAAATAATCCTGGCGTGGAAAGCATCCTATAAAAGAGTCCGGCACAAAGGTTTTATTACCTTCCTGAAAACAAACAATCTGAACCCCAAGCTCCTCCGCCCGCTGCCTGATTCCCCTATACAAAGAAATCTGATACTCTTCATCCAGAATGTTCAACACCAAACCAATCCGCATAAGCATATTATATATGAAAAAATGAAGAATGAATACATAAGGAAAAAAATGCTCCCGTGGGATTGTAGGCGGCTGCATCTGAACTTTTTTGGCTCTTAGCCATAGAAGAAAGTCGAGGATTTGCGCAGCAAACCGCAAACTTTCTTCCAAAAAAAAGTTCAGCCCGCAGACGACCACAATTTTTCACGGGAGTAGCATATATTTTTCTATATAAATTTATTAATTTGTGATATATTTAATATATGAACTATTCGGTGTTGATTATTGATGACCATCCGCTTTTTAGCCGCGGGCTTTCTCAGTTGATAGAGACTCAAAAAGATTATAAGGTTACCGGTATTGCCAAGGACCATGATGAAGCAATTAAAATGTTGAATGAGCTTTCTCCGGATCTTGCAATTGTTGATTTGAATCTTGGGCAGGAAGACGGACTTGAACTTATAAAAGATATTCTTGCCCTTAAACCTCAGACAAAAATTCTTGTTCTTTCTATGCATGATGAACGTTACTATGCAGACCGCGCCCTCAAAGCTGGAGCAAAAGGTTATATAATGAAGGAAGAAGCAGAATCAAATGTTTCTACCGCTATTAACACTGTAATGCAGGGCAAAATCTATCTTAGCCAGGCAGAACAAAAAAGACATGATGAACTTGCTCTAAACAAAAACTCTAATAACAATTCAGAGCCTATTGATTTAGTTGCAACCTTATCAGACAGGCAGCTTCAGATATTTACTTTACTTGGAAAAGGACTGGGCACTGTAGAAATTGCAGAAAAACTTAAACTGAGTATCAAAACAATTGACACCCACAAAGAAAATATGAAAGAAAAACTTAACTGTGAGTCTGCTGCTGAGTTACGAAAAATGGCTATTGAATGGACTAAAAAATAAGTCCATTCTAAAGGCTGCTGCTTACCAGTTACAGATTACGTCCATAGAGAGCCGACAAAAATGAAAGCTCAGAAGCACTCTTCTTTTTAAGATCAGCTTTATCCATTCGCCAGGTCCAGTTACTTCCGGTTGTAGCAGGAGTATTCATACGTGCACTGTTATCTGCACCGGTAATATCCTGCATTGGAACTATAGCATAAACTGCACTTGAAGCAATAACTGCACGAATCATATCTTTACGAAGCTTTCCAGAAGCAACTAATGCCTTTGCCTTCTTTACATCAAGCTCACAACCTTCTATGTATTGGGCAACCAGAATAAGCTGATCATCTTTAAGATTCATAAGCCAGCCCTGAAGCGTATCATTGTCGTGAGTACCGGTATAGGCTACGCACTTATCTGTATCGTACATATGAGGAAGGAAATAATTTGTCATTCCATTTGCTTTAGCTTCGTCTGTACTGAATGCAAACTGCAAAACCTTCATTCCCGGGAAGCCGCATTTATCTCGCAAAGCTCGAACCTGGTCTGTAATAACCCCAAGGTCTTCTGCAATTACAGGAAGGTCTCCAAGTTTAGACTTAATTGCTTTAAATAAATCTAGCCCAGGACCCGGACACCACTTTCCGTTAATGGCAGTTTTTTCACCAGCAGGAACAGACCAGTAGGCTTCAAAACCACGGAAGTGATCAATGCGTAAAACATCAGTAAGTTCAAAGACGCGTTTAATTCGGGCAATCCACCACTTATAGCCGTCATCCTTCATTTTCTTCCAGTCATATAAAGGATTTCCCCAAAGCTGACCATCGGCACAAAAATAATCCGGTGGCACTCCGGCAACGCAATGAGGCTTTCCATTTTTATCAAGCTGGAATAATTTCTGGTTGGACCATACATCTGCACTATCCGGCGCAACAAAAATTGGAATATCTCCTATAAGGCTTATGCCATTTTCATTTGCATATTTTTTCAAGGCAGTCCACTGCTGGTCAAAGAAAAATTGAATTACTTTATATGAATCAACATCATTTTTATTTTCTTTGTACCAGTCTGCAAGGGCTCCTTCATCATGTAAGGCAAGTTTTTCGGGCCACCAGGCATACCAGATAGAGTTTGCAGGCTTTTCTTCAGCGGCTTTTTTATCGTAAACAGTTTTAATGCTCATAAAAAGAGCAAAATCATTAAGCCAGTTTTTTTTGCTTTTACAAAAACCTTTGAATGCAAGAAGATCTTCTGCCCTGATATCTTTTCCGCTTAAAAAGTTTAGCGCAGCCTTTTTCAAAAGCGGGATTTTCCACCACACTACTGCACCAAAATCAACATTACCGGTTTTCTTAATATATTCTGGTGGGACAATATCCTTTTTTGTAAGCCACCCACGTTCAACAAGACAGTCTAAATCTATAAGTAAAGGATTTCCTGCAAAGGTCGAAAAAGATGCATAAGGAGAATCGCCATAGCCTGTAGGGCCAAGCGGAAGAATCTGCCAGAGAGACTGACCTGCATCTGTAAGCCAGTCAACAAAATCAAAAGCGGGTTTTCCAATTGTACCAATACCAGGAGTACCTGCAAGAGATGTTGGATGAAGAAGAATGCCACTGCTTCGAGTGAATTTCATGTGTGCTCCGTTTCTGTCAATATCGGGCTTGACCCGATAATCTATCTATAAAAAAAGATTGCCGGGTCAAGCCCGGCAATGACATAGAAAAGAAATGCTCTTGTTTAGCCTAAAACCTTAGAGATTCTTTCAAGAACCTTCTTGCGGTCAAGAGGCTTTACAATGTAGCTTTTTGCTCCAAGCATAAGAGATTTCTTTACAAGTTCCTCTTTACCAAGAGCACTAACCATTACAACTTTTGCATTCTTGTCAAAAGCCATAATCTGTTCAAGAGCTGTAATACCGTCCATCTTAGGCATTGTAATATCCATTGTAACCAAGTCTACGTGAGGACAAAGTTCCTTGTATTTTTCAACACCTTCTGCACCATCAACGGCAGTAGCAACAACATCATACCCTTCACTAGCAAGAATCTGACCAAGCTGCTTTGCAACGAACATAGAGTCGTCAACAACAAGTACTTTAAATGCTGTTCCGTCGCCCTTAAGCCCCTCTGGTGGTCGCTCATTGATTGTTGGATAATCCTGAATTGTTTTCATCGTAAACTCCTATTTATTAAGCGCGTTCCCTAATAGCAACGTTAACTTCAATTTTACCATATTCTGTAATAAGAGGAACAATAAGAGCTTCTACACTATCTGTTGTTCCACCCAAAGCAGCAATTTCCATTTTCTGACCGGCAAACAAAGTTGGAGGTGTAAGGTCAAACTTAAATCCAAGTTCATGCAATTTTGTTACAGCCTGAGCAGTAATCAAGTTTGCCAACTCACTGATTGTTGCCTTTGCAAGATCGTCAAAAGCAGGCAATTTTTCGCCATTCATAGCAGAAGCAATATTCAAGGCAGTTTCATTTGTCATGTCAAAAAGCACACGTCCTTCTACATCACCTGCAAGACCTACCAAAGCGGCAACACCCATAACTGGCATCGCTGTAGATTTAAGATACAAATCTCCGCGCTTTACTTCTGCTCCACCAAGAACTTCCTGTAAAACTCTAAATGAAGTTTCAACAAACGGGTTAATATATTCTACTCGCATGTCATTCCCCTTTTAATCTTTTGTATATGCTGTAACAGCACCTTTGCTATTTTCGCCAAAACCATACGACATTGGAATAACTTCATGTTCACCAATTATTGCAATGCCGTTTCCTTTCATCTTTTCAAAGAATTCAGAAAGGATATTTTCCTGTGATTTAACGTCTATGAAAGACAAGAAATCACGGGCAAAAATAATGTCGAGCATTGGAAGAACGTTTGTGTTCTTACAATCGTGATACTCGAACATTATACTATCTTTTATCTCCTGATTAAAGGTGCTATCGCCGTTCGCCTTTTTTGTAAGATAAGGAGAAAGCCATGAACCTTCTACACTAGCCGGAACAGATAAAAGACTTGCATTTGAAACTCCCAGAAGATCTACATCCTGAGCATAAATTCTGATTTTTGCATCAGGATATCGGCTCTTAAGAACACATGCCAAACAGTATGTTTCTACACCGCTTCCACAACCAGGATTCCAAACAACAATCTGCTTTGCGTTGTTTTCTGGCAACAAATTCTTTATACAGTCTGCATAGTCTTTTGACCACCAGGTTCCTGTAAAAGAAGAATAGAATGTTGACAGGTATGCATCTGCATCATCAGAATTCTGGAGCTGAGTCTTATCATGACCACGCTCACTAGCCCATTCTGTATAGCGCTGCTTAACCCAATTTTCATTAATCTGGGACATGTCAAAATTCTTATAACTCTTAAGACTTTCTGCAATAAACTTAATATCAAGATTCTGAGGTTCTTCCTTTTTAGCAGGAGCAGCCTGAGCTGCAGGACCAGCTGCCTTTGGTGCAGATGGAGCAGAAGAAACAAATCTTGCATCTGCAGGCATCTGGGCATTCTTTGCCATTTGTTCAGCGGCAGCCTCCTTAGCCTCACCTGTATCTTTTGAACCAAAAATCCTGATTATATCAAGCAGTACGTAAAGACGATTGTTATTCTCTACAACACCGCTTATATATTTAATGTTAATATCTGCAAATAAAGGATGTGGTGGCTGAATTGTTGATTTTTGAACACCAACAACCTTATCAATCTTATCTACAACAAGACCAAATGTCTGATCTTCAAGTGTAAGAATAAGCAGATTTTCAAGCTTCTTTTCATCGCGCTTCTGAACTTCAATATTAAAGAAGAGGCGCAAGTCAAGAATAGGAATAATCTCACCACGAAGGTTGTATACACCAAGAACAAAAGGAAGTGTGTTAGGAACATATGTAAAGCGTCCGGCTTTGGCAATTTCCTTAACATACATAATGTCTATAGCATAATCTTTGTCGGCAAGAGAGAAAGTTACCATCTTAAAATCTACATAGCTGGCGGCTTCTTTCTTTTCCTGAAGTGCATCATTGAGCTGTTCTGCAGTCTGAATTACATTCTTTTCTTCCATTCTAGAGCCCCCTTACCCGTTCATCCTGGCATTTGCCTGGGCCAGTAATTCCTGCTTTACACCCAAATCAAGAAGCTGACTTACATCTATAATTAAAGAAACAGAACCATCTCCTAAAATAGAAGCACCCGCAATTCCCGGTGAGTTTGTAAACTTGTCGCGTAATGGTTTAATTACAACGTCTTCCTCACCAATAAGTGTATCTACCATAACACCTATTTTCTTTTCCTGTGTACCAACAATTACAATGTAGCATTCATCGCCAGTTTGAGATTCCTGAATATTGAACAGACGTGAAAGACGAAGAACACTGATTACTTCGTTACGTACGTTCATAATTTCATAGTTATCAATATGGCTGATTTCATTGATATTAATACACTGACTTTCAATAACGTTTGCAATAGGAATAGAGTAAATCTCTGTACCTACGCGTACAAGCAGACCCTGGATGATAGCAAGTGTAAGAGGAATCTTGATGATAAATGAAGTTCCCTGTCCTTTTGTTGAATTGATAGAGATACTTCCTTTAATGTTATTAATCATTGTCTTAACAACATCAAGTCCTACACCACGACCAGAGATGTTTGAAATCTTATCGGCAGTAGAGAAGCCTGGCTGCATAATGAGCTGATAAGCATCCTGATCTGTAATAACCTTGTCTGGATGAATAAGGCCGTTTTCAATAGCCTTCTTGCGAACCTTTTCAACGTCAATTCCAGCACCGTCATCTTTAATTTCAATAACGATAAGGTTTCCTTCGTTAGAAGCTTTAAGAAGAACAGTACCAGTTTCTGGTTTTCCAGCAGCCTTTCGAACTTCTGGAGTTTCAATACCGTGGTCTACAGAATTTCGTACACAGTGCATGATTGGATCGAGCAAATCCTCAACAACTGACTTATCAAGTTCTGTATCCTCACCTTCTATTTCAAGGTTGATTTTCTTATTCAAATCTTTCTGAAGATCTCGAACAACACGAGGGAATCGGCTGAAAATCTGATTGATTGGAACCATTCGGATTTTCATTACGCCTTCCTGGAGTTCGCCGGCAATTGTACCAAGCTGCTGTGTATAAGAACGGAAGCGTCCCGTTATACCCTTTGATTCAGCTTCGTACTGATCGAACATATTGCCCATATCGCCATACTGTTCAGTAAGACGCTTTTTAATTTCATTAATCTGTGTTCCTCTTTGAAGCTCTTCAAGATAACCTGGAAGCTCATCCAAAAGTGAACGGAATCTTTCTCTGAACTGAGATTCAACAGACTGGAATTTAACAAGCTCGTTCTGAGTTTGTCCTGCAAGCTGGTTGAAAGAAGCCTTGATAATAACTGCTTCTGAAACAAGGTTCAAAAGGTTATCAATTCGGCGTGAATCTACGCGGAGGATTGAGCCCTGCTGTACATGTGTAGCACCAGTAGCAGGAGCATCTTTCTTTTCTGCTTTTGCTTCAGTCTTTTTCTCAGCAATTTTTTCATTAATTTCATCTGCTTTTGCCTGACCTGCAAGTGGTGCAGCAGCAGGTTTTTCTTCTGAAGCGACAGGAGTTGCAACAGGTGCACTCGCAACAGGAGCACTAACCTCTGCAGCAGATGAAGAATAATTATCATCTGTAAGAAGATGTGCATCTGTAATAAGAGTTACATCGCTTAAGAAAGAAGCATCTTCAATTGATTCACCCTTTTCTGAAGAAGCCAGATAATAGAATACATTTTCATAAAACTGATCTTCGT
>CAMNDY010000033.1 GCA_946535985.1 uncultured Treponema sp.
TCGCCGGCGAAAAAACTTATACAAGTCTTGAATTACGCCAGGGAAAGGCTGATGCAGAGATGCTTATTGAAAAGCAGTAGTATTCTTATTAGTGTATTACCTCATTTGTCAAAGAATAATCAGTTATAACAAGAAGGGTCGATGGGCTTACACATGGTGTATGACACTGGAAGCGGAAGTCATTCTTAAAGTCAGCATCTGTCTTTGAAACATAAGGCGCTGCAATAGGACTAAAGACGAATTTTCCAGAATCTGCAAGGTATCCATCACTACCCAAAGATAAGTTCTTCACATTAGCTTCATTATCAACATCACCATCCAGTTTGTCTATACTCAGAGCATGGAATGAACTACCGTCATATTCCGCATTGTCGTATAATTCTGCCGTAAATGTTATATTTTCCGATATACCTGCAAATCCATCAACATTATAATTTCTGATTTTTCCCTGAAGATAAACGTTTACAGTATCTCCACCAGCTAGTTCAAGAGGATTTCCGTTAGAATCTCTTAATGGAATATTTACTTCATAGCGGTAATCATAACCACTGGTTTCATCCCAATTCTTTCCTACCCCAAACACAAATGCCTTTTCAGCAGCAGGGAAAATTGTATATTGTATAGTAGAATCAAATTCCAACTTTTCAAAAGAAGAATCAGTACCTGCAGAACAATCAAAGAAAAGCTGAAGATTTCTATAATCCTGGGCATCCTGAATTAAATTCAAAGGCATTACAAAGGTATAATCTCCCTTTCGGCGGGTATCAAAATTTATACAGTTATTATTTTTGAATAAACCTTCATCATCATTTGCATACGTTGTTTTCCAATTATCTTCCTGTAACTGATAATAGAACTGTTTTTCATCATTTCCTATGAGATAAGAAGAAAAATCTCTTCCATCCCCTAATAAACCTGTCAGAGCAAGAATAAATACAACCGAATCTCCGTCAGAAAGATGTTTTCCATCAAGAATATCGTCAAGAGGAACTGTGGTCATATAACGAACATAAGAGTCACTTTCCTGAACATTCCAAGGTGTAAAAGCAAGTTTACTCTCCTGGATTGTAATTTCACCAAACTGAGTTTCGGTAAAGGGCTGGGCAAAGGTTATATCGGCAAAAGTAACTTGTGGTGTCCACAGAGAAACATCAAAAGTTGAACCATCATCAAATGTGAGTGTTGCAGAAAGAGGTAAATTAAATATGTAATCTTTATCCTGTATATAGTCTGTAACATTAAATAAATTATTGTCATCAAAAACAAGATCTACATAATCCAGTGCATCACCATTTTGAATTGGTTGAACAAATGTAAATTTCCTATAATGAGAATCCTCTTTAAGTCCAAAGTAGAAGTCTTTAATTTCGGTCCAATCTTCAGGATTCTCGTTTTCAAATCCATTGTCAGGAATTGCTTCATCAGAAGATTTCTTTTGCCTGCAATAATACTTATATTCTTCGCCATTGGTTGTCTCAATCTTACATTTGGCAAACATAGCAGAAAAGCCTTCTGAAGTCTCAAGCTCCCTACCATATGAGTATGTTGATCCATCTTCTTCACGAGTCAGGAACAAGAAGAAATTGGAATAACTATTATCAGAAGATGGAAGAGCCTTTACTTCCACAGATGTGGTATCTCCAGAAATCAGAACAGTTTCATCTCCTGCATATGTAAGATGATAATTTTCTGTTGCAGAGGTTGACTCTGCTTTTCCGCCCTGGCTAAAGATATCAACCATTGCCTTGTAATTTTTTCCAGGAACAATACCTTCAAATGTAAAGGCTTGGCTTTCTTTAAGGGCTTGGACATTTACTGTCTTGGTTTGTGCAGCATAATATGAAGTGCTCATACCTCTTACCTGTACAAGATAGGTGTACATCATATCTGCTGCCCCTGCCCCGGCAGTCGCATCAGCATTCTCAAGTTCAATACCAGGGATAGAAAGTGTTAATGTTCCTTCCCCTTTCTCCTCTTCTTCTTTTTCTGCAAAAGAAATTGTTGAAACAGAAATTAAAGGAAACCATATAGATTTTTTTATAGCTGCACCTTTGACAGAAACTTCTGCATAAATCGGCAAATTAAATGGATAATTATTGTCTTCCAGATAATCAAGAACGGCGCAAGTATTATCATGATCAAAAACGAATTTTATATCTTCTGTAGTTGAGCTTTCATCCTCTTTATTATAGATTTCTTTTTGTCCTACAAAATCAAAGCCATCGTAATGAGAATCATCCCTAAGTTTGAAGCCTAAATATACAAGCTCTTTCCAGTCTTCTGGATTTTGATTTTCATAGTCCGAATAACTATTGCCGTATTCTTCAAGTTCTTTTTCATTTTTTTCTCTAAAATAGTAAGACCAGCTTGTAACATCGGCCTCTGTTTTTTCATTGCGGGCAAAGACAAGCGGAATATTTTCTGGAGAATTAAGCTCGTAGGTTTTAGATTTTACATTATTTCCATCTTTATATTTAACTACAATATCAAAATTCGAATAGCTCCATTCATCGGCATAGTCTAATTCAAGTTTTTCGCGGGTAGTTTCTCCGGCAGAAACAATTATATTATCTTTATCGCCGGAAAAAATAAGCAGTGCGTGACCTTCTTTTTCGTCACCGCCAGGATTTTGTCCTTCTACAAAAACATCAATCATTACCTTATACTGCTGATCTGCAGGAAGATCCTCGAAAGAAAAATGGTATGAAGCTTTCTCAAGTTCTTCCCTTTTTGTATCTTCAAGGTATTCATATCTTATTTGATGGTAACCTTTGTTTCCTTTAAGTTGGACAAGAAATCTGTATATTTCCTCATATTCATTTTCAATTTCAGGTTCGTCAGAAAAGTCAGGATCTTCTTTTTCTGTAACAGGTTCTTCCTGAATTTCATTTCGCAGGGCAATAATCTCTCCAACAGGAATTGTAAAATCAACAGAGCCCTTCTGGTTAGAATTATTAAAGTTGCAGGAAACAAAAAGGGCTGCAACAAGCAAAACAGTCAGACCAAAGAATTTTTTCATAATTAAATCTCCTGTGCTAAAACAAAAACTTCTCTCTGCTTCACTTTTTTTTGATTATTTCGAATGTATCTATTTTATAGCATAAAAGGGAATAATACAAATAAAACCTTAATTAAAACCTTCTCAACTGAATTGCCCCAAAGGAACAGATTTCGTGGCAGCAGAAGCAGTGGATGCATTTGGTTTTGTCGGTAAGGCGGGCGGTGCCGTTTGGACCTTCCAGGTCGATGAGGTGAGCCGGGCAAATTTGTTCGCAGCGGCCACAGGTTCTGCATTTTTTGAAATTGAAATGAGGGGTTTTTATAAAATATTTTTTTGCAAGTAAATCAAGGCCTTTTGGAAGCATGTGGCCTAAGGTCTGGGCAGGATCCTGAACAATTTTGAAAGTAGTACAAAGGCATTCTTCGCGCGAAGCACCAATTGTTTTAATTTCCTTATCTGATTTTAACCAGTGACCCCGCTGCAAGGCCTGTTCCAGATACATAATTCTGTGGGGATCATATCCAACAAGAGAAGCACATTCCCAGTCCAGGGCAAGAAGATTGTCTGAAGCTGCAAGAAATCCAAGTTTTTTAGGGTCGCCGGAACCAGGGCCCCCGGGACCTTCCATGCCTACAATTGCATCCATAATTGCGTAGTCTGCATTTGCAGCAAGGTTCAAATCTATAATGTAATTTCCAAAATCCTCTTTGTTAGGAAAGCGGTAATGCTGCTGGGCTTTGTTCAGACCAATTACAAGTCCAAAAAGATTTTTCATTGCCCCTGTATATGACATGAGCTGATGGGTTTTAAGTTTACTAAGAGAAACTACAATATCGGCTTCTTCAAATTGCCGGGCAAATTCAAACTGCTTAACCTTTACGCCTTCCGGGCACATAACAGTTACAGGCTCATGAAAATCGGCCCATTCGCCGCCATTATAGACAACCTGGTCGTACATTCCTGTGAGTTTTGCCGAGGTTGTGGAATTTGCAATTGCAGGAGATTCGCCTACTAAAACTTTTTCTGCACCGCGCTCCACAAAGGCCTTTACTGCAGCACCAACAACAACAGGATGAGTGCCAACCGCAAGCTCAGGCTTTTTTGGATAAAGAATATTCGGCTTTAATAAAACAACTTTTCCCTTTACATCGGGTGGTGGCAGAAGTTCCATCATCCTTCGTATGCAGAAATAAACATCGTCAAATAAGTATTCGTTGCATTTTTGCAGGGCGACAGTTTTTGTCATAGCTCTCCTCTAGACAAAATTAAATGGAGTTTCCTGATATACGTAATAGTTGAGCCAATTTGAGTAGAACAAGTGGGCTGTTGCTCTCCAATAACTTGTTGGCATGCGGTTTACATTGTTAGTAGGAAAATAATTTTTTGGAAGCGGAACCTTCATGCCTTTATCGGTATCGCGGTAATACTCCTGGGCTAAAGTCATTGTATCATATTCAAGGTGACCGGTCATAAATACTTCGCGATTATCTTTTGATTTTATAATTGTAACACCAGCTTCGGCACTTTCGGCAAGAATAACAAGCTGACGGCATTTTTCAACATCCTCTTTATGAAGGGTTGTGTGACGGCTCTGAGGAATTGGAAAAGTATCATCAAAACCACGAAGAAGAGGATCTCCTTCTACAGAACGTTCATTCATAAAGACACCAGACATCTTGCGTTCAAGAGGATATTTTTTAATGCCATAATGATGGTACAAACCTGCAAAGGCACCCCAGCACAAGTAGAGTGTTGAGAAAACATTTTCGCGGGCATAGTCCATAATTTTACAGAGCTCTTTCCAGTAATCAACAGATTCAAAAGCAAGCTGTTCAACCGGAGCGCCTGTAATTATCATTCCGTCGAATTTGTGATTATAAAGTTCATTTGAAGGAATATAGAATTTTTCAAGATAATCTTCGTCTGTATTTTTGCTTACATGATTTTCCATGCGAACAAGAGAAATTTCAATTTGCAAAGGAGTGTTTCCCAAAAGGCGCAGAAGCTGAGTTTCGGTTACTTCTTTTGTAGGCATAAGATTTACAATTGCAATCTTAAGCGGACGGATATCCTGTGTAGAGGCACGTTTTTCGGTCATGACAAAGATATTCTCTTTCTCGAGTATTTTACATGCAGGTAAGTCTGATTGAATCTTTATTGGCATGACGCTCCTCCTTATCCCACTTATTATAGCAAAATAGACATTTATATGCTATAATAATTTTTAATATGGAAATCCAGAATGACAGAAAGGCTGCAATAAAAAAGCTTAAACTTCTTACCTACAATTCAAAATCAAATATAGACTCATTCAGACAAAAGATGGAAGAAGCTTTTACAAGTACATTTCTGCCAAACGGAGTTGAACGTACAGAATACAAATACGGAAACATTGACTGCGATATTCTTGCTCCTGAAATTTATTCTTCAAACCGCATTATGATTTATATTCACGGCGGATGTTTTTCAGGCGGCTCGCGCAAGGCCTACAGAACTTTCTGTTCCTCTCTTGCAACTAAATGCTATTGCCGCGTTGTAATTCCAGAGTTCAGACTTTCTCCTGCTTATCCATGTCCTGCGGCTATTGAAGATATTCAGGCTGTTTTCCGTTCCCTTTTTACAGAAGAACAGATTCAGGCTTCTCTTAATACAGAAAAAGGAACTAGCCCAAAGCTTCCCGAAATTATTATTGCTGCAGACGGCTCGGGTGCCAGCATTGCCTGTGCCCTTTTGTATAATTTGCGCGACCGCTACAAAACCTGCATCAGTCATGTTGTATTTTTTAGTCCCTGGCTTGATCTTTCTCCTGCATCTAAAATCATGTCTTCAAAAAAAATCAGCGACGAGGTTTTAAGTCAGGATACTTTCAAAAAAAGCGTTACCGATTACACCTACGTTGAAAACACTAAAATACCATCTGTATCTCCTCTGCTTGCCGACGATGAACAGCTTAAAGGTTTTCCTCCACTTTTAATTCAGATGGGCTCAAAAGAAATTCTTCTTGAAGATGCAAAAGAGTTTACCGCCCGCCTTAAAAAAAACGGATGTATCTGCGAGCTTGATATATGGAAAAACATGATGTTTATGTTCCAGATGGCAGATGAATATTTACATGAATCTCACCTTGCCCTTGATAAGGTTGGAAAGGTTGTTACCCAGGATTCTGCGGGAATTGAATCTGTAGAAATACAGAACAAACCAAAGCTTGAACACAGCCTTCATTCAGAAGCATAAAAACAGGAGCGTTACATGGAACTTCTTTCTCCTGCAGGAAATGTTGAAAAACTTTATTACGCCTACGCCTACGGTGCCGATGCTGCTTACATTGGACTTAAGAAATTTTCTCTTCGCGTAAAGGCCGATAACTTTTATGATGATGAATATAAAAAGGTTGTGGAACTTAAAGAGAAATTTCCTGGTCGCCGCCTTCACTGCGCTTTAAACATTTCTTTTCATGATGACGAAATTGATTCTCTTAAACAGAATCTTGATTATTTTAAACTCTACCCTATTGATGCTTTTATTGTTCAGGATATTGGAATTGTTCCACTTCTTCAAAAAGAATTTCCAGATGCCCAGCTTCATTTGAGCACTCAGTCAAGTTGTGTGAATTCTGAAGCTGTTAAACTTTACAAGCAGCTTGGATTTTCCAGGATTGTTTTGGGACGGGAAATTTCTTTGGACCAGATAAAACGAATTAAAGATACTGTACCCGATATGGAGCTTGAAGCCTTTTGCCATGGGGCAATGTGTATTGCTTATGCAGGACGCTGTCTTATGAGTGCATATCTTACAGGCCGCAGTGCCCAGAGCGGATTTTGCAGTCACACCTGCAGATGGAATTTTAAAGTAGATACAGACCCTGGTACAAAGGGAATGCTTTCGGCTGATGAAGCCAAGGCCCTTGCCCAGAGTGGACTCCTTACAATAGAAGAAGAACAGCGAAAAGGCGAAAAGTTCCCGATTTTTGAAGGAGAGGATTTTACTGCAGTTTTATCTTCTAAAGATTTGCGAATGATTGAGCACCTCAAAGACTTTAAGGATGCCGGAGTCGATTCCCTTAAAATTGAAGGCCGCATGAAAAGTATTTACTATGTTGCCATGGTAACTCGTGCTTACAGAAAAGCCCTTGATGCACTTGAAGGAAAAATCTCTGCCGGTGACGCACAACCTTTTATTGACGAGCTTGAAAATGTAAGTCACCGCGAAAGCACAACGGGATTTTATTACAATAAAGCCGAAGCTGACCAGACAACTATTGGTGCAAGCGACAGTAAATATCAGCTTGCTGCACAAATGAAGGAAGAAATTACCGGCCAGGATTTTGAAAAGATTTACGAGTTAGGACAAGCTAACTTCAAGAAATTCAATGATGACCTTGCAGCAATGCATCCCGGTGCAAGAGAAGCTCGCCTCAAAGATTTAGAAATTCACACCGACCGCCGCATTATTCCTTTTGAAAAAAAAGAAGGCTGGCACATGTATTCCTGTATACCGCTCAACATGATTAAAGCCGATGAAGATATTGAATTTGTTTCGCCGGATTTTGTTTGCCTGACAGCTAAGCCGGATGAGTTTGCTTTAATTAATCCCGAAACAGGAACAAAACTCAACTGGGTTTGCGACGGACATGCATGTGTTATTTATTCAAAATATGAGTTACCGGCAGCCAGTCTTTTAAGAACGCTCGACCCCGATTATGTTGAAGGACAGATCAGGGATACGGGACGGTAAATTATTTTCCAACACAGAAATTTGCGAAGATTGAACCAAGAACATCGTCCGGGGTGATGGCGCCTGTTACTTCTCCAAGAGAATCTAAGGTATCTTCAAGATCCTGAACTACAGCATCAAGAGTATAATTATCTTCTGAAGTTGCCAGGGCATGGCGGGCAGATTCCAAAGCTTCTGATACAGCAGCTTTTTGACGTGCGGAACCAAGGCCTGCCTGGGTGCGTTCTGTAGAAAGGCCTTGTTTGAGGATTGATTCTATCTGAGTGAAAAGTTGGCTCAGACCGGTACCGGTTTTGGCACTTACACTGATGGCTGGTGGGATAGACTGCCCTTCGACAGGCTCAGGGACCGCGCTTTTTTGTATAACGGCATCGCACTTATTCCACACAAGAATCAAAGGCACAGGACAATTGTTTATAAACTCTTCGTCCTCATCATTTTTTCCGGCAAGGGAATCTATTAAATACAAAACTACATCTGCATCTTTTACAAGATTTTTAGAAAGTTCAACTCCCTGGGCTTCTACTACATCTTCTGTAGCACGAAGACCCGCAGTATCAAAAAGTCTAACCGGAATACCATTAATGCCTGCCCAGGATTCAAGCCAGTCGCGGGTGGTGCCTTCTACATCGCTTACGATGGCGCGTTCTTCTTTTAAAATTGCATTGAATAAAGAAGACTTTCCGGCATTTGTACGGCCTGCCAAAACAACGCGCGCTCCATCCTGATAAAGCTTTTCGCCCTGCCAGGAGGCCTCTAGAGTTTCTAAACGCTTTACCGCTTCTTCAAGATCCTGACGGTTAAAAGTATCTGCAATTGTTTCTTCATCTTCGGGATACTCAATTTCTACTTCAATTGCAGCAAGTGTATCGACTAAAAGCTTTTTAATTGAATCAATTTCTTTGTAAAGAGAACCGGCAAGGCGGCCTGCTGCATGAGAGCGCGAATCGTCTGTATGACTGTCTATAATTTCGCGGACAGCTTCGGCTTTTGTTAAATCTGTTTTGCCGTTTATATAGGCACGGAAGGTATACTCTCCCCGGTTTGCCTGACGAAAACCGCTTTTGAGCATGAGGTTTTGAATTGCAGTAACGACGGAAGGACCGCCGTGGCACATTATTTCTACCATGTCTTCGCCCGTGTATGATTTTGGAGCGCGGTAGACGGCACACATTACTTCGTCGATTTTTGCCCCTTCGACAGGCTCAGGGACCGCAGTATTTATTATCCAGCCATAAACGACTGTGTTTCCAGGGGCCTCAAGCAAGGCACGAGGACGTGAAAAAACTTTACTTACAAGTTCAATGCAACCCTTACCCGAAACTCGTACAATTCCAAGTGCGGCCGGGGCAAGTGCTGTTGCAATTGAGGAAATAGGTTCTTCAGGTGTGTACTGGTCAAGTGCCATACCTAGTTATGATACCGTTTTACATTTGTGTTTTGCAATAAGGGTGAATAATAATTGTCATCATCTTCGGCATAAAGATTAAGGATACTGTCTAAAATAGAAAGATCCATATCTTCGGCACTTGGAACAAGCGGTTTCATTGTTGTACCGATTGCAGGCTTTTTAAATTCCCAGGATGACTCATGTGCCGTACCGGTAAAACTTTCTGTATCGGAAATATCAGGTGGAGTAATTCCATATTCGCCGGAATTGTTCCAGCACATATAACCACGGTTTATTGAATCGCGAACTCCAAAGAATTCCTTGCGGATATATTCTTCATCGTAATATTGTTTGTCGTAACTAACACCAAGATAGAAAGACTGAACCCATGGACGGATAAGTGCTCTGTTGCGGGCCATAATTGTATTGCGGAAGGAACCATAATAATAAATTCTGTAAGTTCTGTCTGCATAAGGCGCGTAGTTTAAGAAGGTCTGTTCAAAGTGGCTTGGATAAAACATTGGTCCTATAACATCAACATACTCTGCCAGAAGCTCTGAATCCTGACCGGTACGTGTGCCACTGCGGTACCAGCCGTTTGCTCCATAAATATCAATTCCAATTGGTGCATTTATATTTTCTCGGGCATAAGAAAGGAAGGAAATGAGGGCACTTTCTTTGTCCATGCCTTTATCCTGCCAGCGATATTTTGCATTATAAAGATTCAATCCGTCAGTAGGGAAACGGATATAATCAAATTGAATTTCATCAAAACCACGGGCAATCAGTTCTTTTGCAACTGCAATATTATATTCCCAAACTTCCTCTGAATACGGATCTACCCAGTGTTCATCATAATACTGAGTTTCGGTTCCGGTTACGTTACCTTCTTCGTCTACAATATCTTCGTAGCCTTTTATACCTGTCCAGACACGGTTGTACTTATTGTCCCAGACTGCATATTTTCCACCGGCATATTTTGTAAGACAGCGATCTTTAAATGTTACAATTCGCGCAATAAGATAAATATTTTCTTTTTTGAATTCATCAATAAATTTTTCAAGATCTACTGCATAGTTTGAAACTGTTCCTTTTTCCAAAAGCAAAGGATCTTTTGTCTGGTAACGCAAATATCCGTAATCATCTTTCATATCAATTACAAGTGCATTCATGTTACGGTCTTTCACAATTTTCTTAAACTTCTTAATTCCTTCATTGTTGCGGCACTGATAAGCCGAGGCATAAACTGCTTTTTTACCGTTTGCTTTTTCGGCATATGGAGAATTGATTGTTCCCGGATAAAGCAGCCAAAGCTCGTTAAGCAGAATGCCTTTACCAAAACCGCTGCGAGACTGACCAATCCAGGCTGTATTAATCATTCCGGGAACTACCGCAAAAGCCTTGTTCCAGTCATTAAATTTTACAGGTGAGCCTGGACTTGTAAGAGTATTTATATCAAGAGAGCCAATACCTTCAAGATGTGTGTAAACAAGGACATCATCCATTAAAGAAAGTCCGTCAAAGGAATCTACAGGTTCACTTCCTTTATATAGCAATACTCCCTGTTTATTTTCCCAATCAAATTTATAAAGGCAAGGAATATATGACTGCGATAAATAAAGTTCTGCATACTGCGAACCATCGGCATTTGTTCTTAAAACAGGAAGCATGTCTGCAATTTCATCCGGAGAGGAAAGCGACTGCATTTTTAAAAATCCGTTTTCTACATCATTCCACATTGCTTTTGGTTTATCGGGCATGATATATGAAAGTCCAAAAATTGGATGTGTCATAAAGACAACAGTTTCACCCTCAAAGGTAGCAATTGCAACTGCTTTTACTCCGGGAGTTGTTTTACTCATAGAGCCAAGAGATGTCCAGCTGTCACCACCATCGCTTGAATAATAAACGCTGTCTTTTGTTGCAGTGACCATCTGTGAATTATTAAGCGGATTTACACAAAAATCCTTTAGCTCCTGGATCTGTTTTACAAGAGTCGTTTCTTTTCCGTCATATTTTTTGATTGTTAAAAATGGAAGACCATTATCTTTTTCTATAAATGTCTTTAAATCTTCTGTATAAAAAAGTCCCTTCTGTGTACGCAGGAACCAGGCCTCCTTTGAACCAGCAATTGAGTTTCCAATAAATGCAGGCATTTTTACCTTTACAATCTGATCCACTCTTGCTTCTGTCCAAAGCGGAATAACAATATTTGAAGAAGTTACTTTAAACAATCCAGAATCTGAGCCAACAAGAAAAATATCTGCTTCGCCCTGTGCTTCTGCATTAGCCGATGCTTTTTCAGGCAACTGATATAAAGGTTTTGTATTTTGTGCATATATAATCTGCAAAGGCAGACACAAAAGCAACATTATTTTAATGAGGAAATTTTTCATGTTTAAATTATCGGCAGAATTTAAGGCGGTGTTTAAAAAAAAGATTCCCGTGTCCAGCACGGGAATGACAGATTGTGTCATTGTCGGGCTTGACCCGCAAGTTTTGTTTACAAAACTTGGTAAGCCCAGCGACACAATCTCTTATACTATCTGATCCAATGTATCTACAACTACAGAATCGTAGAACTGTGGCTGCTCACGGAGCTTTTCAATAGCTGTTTCCTTATCCATTGCCTGACGGTAATTACGACGGCTGGACATAGAAACATAAGTTTCTGCTACACGGATAAGGCGTGCAATCTGTGGAATGTCATCGCCTTGAAGTCCGTTTGGATATCCTGAACCGTCCATGTTTTCGTGGTGCTTTTTAGAAGCATCATCAAATACCTGCCAGTATTTTTTAGGAACAAAATCAAGATATTTTTCTGCAATATTTACGTGATTATGCATTTCTTCTTTCTGTTCATCAGTAAGGGTATCTGCTTCCCAAATTGAAGGATCTACGCCAAGGAAGCCTGCATCGTAAATCATAGCAGCACAGAAGTTGAGCATTGAGTTACCCTGCGACAGTCCAAGCTGCATAGAAAGCTTATATACAAGTTCGCTAACGTTTTTAGAGTTATTCTTACGGTTGGTTACCTGATCTATTTGTGCACCAATTTCTTCGCACTTAACAGCAAGCTGCTTTAATTCCTCTTCGTCTTCAGGGGTAAAGGTTACATCTGGCAAAGCTGCTGCCGGTGCCCAGGTAGAAGTGCCAGCAAGCTTAAGAGGAGAACCCTGTCCATACAAATCTGTTGCACCGCCAAGCATAATTCTGTTTGTATTGCTTGTGTTTTCTGCAATAAGGCGGAAAGCCTGCATATACTGTTCCTGGCGTTCTGCCTGCTGCTTCATACTGCGGCGTGCAATAACAATTACAACAAGAACAATTATTAAAATAAGAAGAGCAATACCTACAATGGCAAATACCATGATTTTTGTAGATTTTGTCTGGGCTTTTGTGGATTCACTCATTGTATCTGAAATACCGGCAAAACCATCCTGAATGGCCTTGAGGTTCTTTTCTGAATTTTCATTTGATTTAGCAAGCTCTTCTGCCTGAGTTTTCATGCTTTCGGCAAGCTCTGCCTGAGATTCTGCCTGCTTTGAAATTGCTTCATTCTGCTTTTCCATAGCTTCACGCTGCTGAGAAAGAGCTTCGTTCTGTTTTTCCAAAGCCTGTGTCTGCTGGCGGATTGACTGCTGCTCTTCATTGTGACGTTTTTGTGCAGCCGCTTCGCTCGCAGCAATTTCTGCTTTACGCTGATTTTCGGCATCAACCTTCTGCTTTTCATCTATTTGAGCAAGGAGCTTTTCAATTTTTGTATTCTTAACATCAGGATACTTTTCGAGCATGATAGTAACATCGCTCAGCGCAGCTCCATCATATTTTTCAAGAATAGAATTAAGTCTTTCTGAATAAACAAGCTTTGCTTCGCTAATAACAGAGGCACGCAGTGTCGAAGATGTTTCATCATTCATCATCTGAAGTGCACCGTTAACCTTTTTATAGGCAGTTTCAATATCGCCTTCGTCCATTGCATCTTCGGCTGCATTCAACTGCTTTTTTACAAGAGCAGATGTATCTGCCGCAAAAACAGACACAGTCATAAATGCAAAAATTAATAATGTAATGATTCTCTTATACTTACCTGATAACATTTTCAACTCCAAATCCTAAAATTGCGCTGGCATGGTTTTCAACACCATCCTTTGTTTTTATTAAGAGGGTATCTCGTACTCCCAGATTGAAAACAAGTTTAACTCTCTCAAGTTCGGCAAATGGGACAGAAACTCCTCCCTTTAAGCTCAGAGCCTGATAATCTCCGGCAATCAGTCCGCCAAGCAGATAGTTCAAATCAAGATTAAGCCCAACTTTATCAAAAGTTGCATTACTTAATTGAATACCAACAAATGGTGATATTACACTTCCGTAGAATGCATTCTGAATCTTAGCTATCTCTGGTTTTGGTTGTGTACCATCTGAATTCTTACTCTTAAGAACTCCCAAATCGCTAAAGCCGACTCTAAAGAAGAGCTTTGGTGCAAATTTGAAGGCAATCTTTGGAGCAATTTCAAAATTGAACTCCATTGGACCACTATTAAATTCCATGAACTTAAAGTCAAAGAATAAATCGCCGCCAATTGCAATTGAATTAGGAATAGAATACTCATATGTAAAGTCTAGTGCAATACCCTCGGACATTGAAGGTTTATCAAGACCTGCTGCAGTAACAAGACCAAAATCAATCATGCCAAAATTCAAATTCCAGCGGTACTTTTCGGTTCTTTCATCCTTTGAAGAAAGATAAACTGTTTTTCCTTCGGCAGTTGTTACTACGTTATAATCTTTTTCAACAACAGCAAGAAGCCTTTCTTTTTCTGCCTCTTTTTTGGCTGCTTCGGCAATAGCCTTTTCTTGCTTTTCTTTTTCGAACTGCTGCTGAATTTCGTAAGCTTCAGCAACTGCAGCATATAGGTCTACTGCGTCTTCATCTTCAAAGTCACCGTCAATGTTGTTATCAATAATAATGTAAATTGCTGTCATTGCGAATTCATATTCATTATCAATAATCAGACGGCGAACTTTCTTTTTGGTGTAGTTTTCCATCAAATAATAATATTTATCGTCTACATTCTGGCGAAGAACTTTATCAAGCTCCTTGTCTGCCTGTTCGATAAAGATTACATCTATTTGCTTGTACACTTTACTAACATATTCTTCTATGGCAAAAAGATTACCTGCAGCCAGTAAAAGAATAAGTGAAAGTAATAAGGTTTTAATTCTTTTCTTCAAAGTCATAGGCACCTCAAACTAACAGAACCACTTCGTTAGAATATGTTCACACGAAGACCAATTGAGTATTGGTGAGCAAACTTTTTAATATCTTCACTCGCTACGTCCGAAGGAATGAACCACAATGAATATTCGTTGTATATTGAGAAGGTACTGAACGCCTTAATTTCACTAATATGAACTCTAGGGAATTCAAGCTGTGCAAGAACTGCAGAAAGGATTTGTCCAGCTCCAGAGTTTGACTGAGAGAAGTAGTTGAACTGAGCACCTACTGCAACGCTTGCACTAAGCCAGTCAAAGTCATGTCCAAAGAAGAAGCTGAATGGTATTGTAGAAATGTTGGCAAGAAGCTTTCCACCAAAGATATTTCCACCATAACGCATTTCGGTCTGTGAACGTCCTAGGAATGCATTTACAGCATCTCGCTGTTCCTGTGTATACTGACCGAATATAAACTGAAGCTTAACGTTATCATCAAAGAAGGTAAGACCTGCCCCAACTTCGAACAATGAAGCACCCCAGAAGTGGAAGTCTACGTAAAGTCCCTGAATGAATGATGGAACTTCATAAGAAGACTTGTCACCTTTTCGGAGGGCAATCTTTACAGAATCAAGACCTACAGAGTCTTTAGAAAGTCCCGAAGCTTCGAGCATCTGGTTGTAGCGGCCACCGTTTCCTGGAGCAATAAGCTTAATTGTAGGAGAAGTGTTATCAATCTGAACAATTGTTCTTTCAATTGCAACTTCACCGTTCTTCATTGTGGCACGGATAAGCAGGAAGTGATATCCTTCTGACCAATCCTGATTTTCTACACGGTAGAGCCACTTATCATTTGTAGAAAGCTCTTCGAAGGTTTTACCGTTATCAAAACTTAATTCAACCTTTGCAACAGTCTTAGCTGCAACCATATCCTTAAATTCTTTCTTTGCATCCTTAGCTTTAGCAGCGGCAACTTCTTCCGGATTGCGGCTGTAGCCTGCACGACCCTTAAGGTATGGACGGCGCATAGCAAAGTCACCGTATGTAAAGTTATCAAGAGTAATCCAAGGTCCAATTGAGCTGTAGGTAATTGTCTGCTTAATAGAAGGAACATTGCGTCCGTCTTCAAGAACTGCTTCTACATAATATGTATGAGTTCCATCAGTCATATCGGTTACAATTGTCTTTATAGGATTTCCTTCTTCATCAACCATACCTGTATTTACTTCTGAAGCAGGAGTAATTTCAAACTTAAAGAAGCCAGATTCAGAAAGTGAAGTTTCTTTTACAAACTTGTCATCAACATAAAGCTTGAGAGAAGAAATCTTGCCTTCTATATTAGAAGAAGCCTGACCATAAATGTTGAAGTTTCCGTTCTTGTGTTCACCGTTTAATGGGTAAAGGACATCTACAACTGCAGGTGGTCTAGACTTATCAAGGTGAATGTTACGGCTGACATTTGTTCTGTTTCCGGCTTTATCTTCTCCAGAAAGTTCTACGTTATAGAAGCCGTCCGGCAAATCGGTAATATCAAGTGTTTCTCCAATAATACTGTTGATTGGAATAGAACGCTTAATTGCCTCTGATGTTTTTTCCATGTTGCGGATTGTGATATACAAATCAGAAATCTCTACGTTATCGAATGCATAACCAGAGAAGAAGAGCTGACCTGTAGAAGTAGAATCATCGAGAGGGAGGTCAAGAGCAATATCCGGAGCCTCGTTATCGATGTTGATCAAGCTTGAGTAGAGTCCCTTAATTCCGTAATTATCTGTAATGCGGAGGAATACTACCTGAGTACCACCAGGAATTGCACGTGTATCAACTTTGTATGACCACTCTTCCTGACCTGTTGCATCGTTATAGCTGTTACCGTTATCAAGAGAAAGTTCAACCTTCATGATTCCGTTCTTATCGCTTGCAACACCGGAAATTGTGATTACTTCGCGAACAGATGTATCGATTGTAGGTTTTTCAACAGAACCCTTTGGCTCTTCCAGAGAAATGCGGAAGGTTCTCTGAGCAACTTCACCCTTAACACCATTAATATCAACTGCATAAACATAAACTGTATGCTCGTTATCTGTCATTGTAGAAATAGGAACATCAATAGAGAAGCTTGTTCCAGGATCTGGCAGCAACTGGTATTCAGCATCATCAATCTTGTACCAGATTGTCGAAGGACCATCATCATCGTATACAACACCAGAAATTGTGAAGTCACGTGTGATTACCTGAAGCTCATCAGGAACGTGAATTTCGGCAACCGGTAAGTCTGAACGATTATCAATTGTGAAGTCCCATTTATCAATTGTTGTTTTGTTTCCTGCATCATCTGTAAAGATAAACTGCATGATATCATCAATTGGCTGAGCTTCTGTACCAACATGAGTTGTTACAAGAGGCTCAATTTCAATTTCGCTGCGCTTTTCTTCGCGTTCCTTGCTGCCAATCATAAGATATTCAGCCTTGTTAAACCATCCGTTATCATCAACCTTAAAGGCAATGAGGTTTTCACCGTTTACAATATCAATTGTAAGAGGTTCAATAACTGTTACATTTGGAGGAGTTGTATCTTTGAAGGCAGCTGTTGTAACAAGTGCTGTATGACCTGCATTATCAAAAGCTCTGATATCAAAGCGGATAAGTCCGTCTTCAATGAGTTTAATATCAATGTCTTCGTTGAAGGTTACTCCAAGACCTTTTGCATCACCTTTGAGCATAAGTTCACGCCAGGTGTCGCCACCATCAAGAGAGTATTCTGCACGACGAACTCCAAGAGCATCTGCAATTGTTCCAGAAACTCTTACAGTATTTGATAACCACTGATGAAGAACCGGCTCCTGAAGAACAAGCTGTGGACCTTCTGAATCTGCAAGGAAGTTTCTTGGCTCTGTCTTGAACTCATCGCCAAAGCGGTCTTTTACACTAAGAACAACATTCTTATATATTCCATCTTTTGTGGCAGAAAGAACAATGAACTTGCCGTCTGGTTCAATTTCAAGTCCATCCGGATTTCCTACAAGTTCTGCAGTTACAGGTCCTGTAACATTTGCATAGAACATATACTTTGAACCGTCAAGAAGAACCCAATTTGAATCCTGCTCATCATAGAAGGTTCCTACACCACCATAGGTATAAATTCTTTCCTGATCATCTGTTACGTCTGCAGCAGTATCGCGGATTACTGTAATTGATCCGGTAACTACCTGCTCAAGAGATCCTGCTTTAATAGTAATATTAATTTTATTTACACGTGAAGGGAGATTATTAAGAGGGATTTCTGCAATCCATCTTGTGTCTTCTGGTTTTGCAAGCTTTACAGAACCTGTCTGGCGCTGATCTCCGCCTGCAACTTCTTCACCAATAATTTCGTAATTAACTGCATTTACAGTTGCACCTGTGTCGATATAAAGCTTCATGAATTTTGGTTCTTTAGAAACTCCATAAGGAAGAACTACAGGCATACCGCTGTAATATTCTTCTCCATCAACTTCGGCAATATTTGCAGCAAGTGTTGGTGCTTTTTGTGCTGTATATTTTGAGTTTTCATAAACAAGAGGATTTGCACCTTCAACCATATCGGCACGGGCGAAGGTCTTAAAGTTTTCTTCAAGCTCCTCCTGGTATGTTACAAGTGCATATACATCAAAAGCATCAAGCCAGGTAATAACCTGAGGTTTAGCAGCTGGAAGCTTTCCATTTACTTCTTCAATTTCCGGAAGAGTATTGAAAGCAACGCCTTTTGCAACCTTGTTTCCACCTGCACTTTCGGCAATGAATTCGATTATGTACATACCGTCCGGGATATTGTAGGTCTCAAGGCTAAGAGAGAAGTTTCCGTCAACTCCAACAGGAATATTCTGGAAGCTGTTTTCTACAGGGCGAGGAGTTACCTTTGCAATAGTTCCATTCTTGTCTAGAGTTGCTTCTGCACCAATAATTCTATAGTTGAGTCCGCCAACACCTGTTTCGCATTTTACAGAACCTGTAATTTCAATAGAAGACTGGCGGGCTTTAATTGCTTTTGATTCTTCATAATTATTAATGAAGAGATTTGGAAGAACATTGTCATTCTTAAAAATAAGAGGACGAGATTCCACGACCTTACCCTTGTCTGTTGTAACGCGTACAATAACAGGTTCTGAACCACCAATTGCATCTCCCGGAATAAGCTTAATCTGATTTCCGTTAAGCTGGGCTTTTGCAAAAGGAGTTTGTGGAACAAGTTCTACTTTTGCAGCTTTTCCACCAATAAGGTATCCTGTTACAGGGAAGTCTGGATTATTAATAATAGAACCATCTTCGGCAATTCTACTGTCATCAAATACAACGACAGGATCATCATTTTTTACAAGAGCCGTATTTGTAATATAAAGCCAGGCCTTATATTCTGTTTTACGATCAATAACATCTGTTACAGAAATTGTTACAGGAACAAGTCCTTTTGCAAAATCCGGAGTAACAGGAATTGAGAAGGTATAAGAAGTTGGATTTTTAAGAACTTCGTCTCTTGGCTCCTGACCGGCAACTTCAATGTGAGCCTCTTTAATTCCAAGAGCAGAAGTAGCTGTTACAGAGAAGGTCTTTCCGGCTTCCGGATGGATTTCCATTCCGTTTACAAAATCAACAGATTCTTTTCCAGAAGAAACTGTGCCCTGGCTGAATACAGGAGCAATTCCTTTTGAACCAATCTGAACAGAAACAGGATTTCCTTCTACACCATTTTCATCAATTCCCACAACAGTGATTTTGTGGTTACCGGCAGAAAGATCAGAAGCCTTGCAAAGCTCATAGTAATAGGCACCCTTTGTTTCCTGCACAATCGGTTCCTGGGCATCAAGCTGGATTCTTACAGCCTGAACATTGTCATCATCTGTTACTAAACCACGAACAAACACTGCCCTGTTATCGCCGGCATAAATTGTGTCAGGCATTGGGTCAGAAATTGTTGCAACAGGTTTATCGTCTTCCTGATTAAGATTAATTACCTTTGAAACATCTACAACGTTTCCTGCGCGGTCAACAGCCCTTACAGTAAACTTGCGTGATTTATCTTTAAATCCGATTGTATCAAGCGTAACAGCCCAATATGGGTTACCTGGAACAAGGTCAAATACCCCGCTTAAATCTCCAAAGGTCCAGGACAAGTCTATAACACCAACATCATCCTTTGCAAAACCTGCAACAGTGAATTTACCGTTTACAGCATCTTCTTCCGGATAAACTATCTGAACATCAGGCTTTGTATTATCTATATAATAGAGGAAAGAATAAGCACCTTCTGATGTTGCATTATCAATAGCTTTAAACCAGAGAACTGCAGGACCATCCTGAAACTTACGTGTATCAAGAGAGATTGAGAATTCTACAGTATCAAACTGCTTTGTTTTCTGGAGCTTTACAGGGAACCAGAAGCCGCCGTTATCAACAGAGTAGTAAAGTTCTTTAATACCGTTACCATCGCTTACAGTTCCTTTAAAGTTTACATTACCAGAAACAAGTTGTCCCATGCCAACATTTTCTACAGCAGTAAGAGGCTGTTTACGGTCAAGCTGCCAGGTAAGTTTTACAGGCTTACTTACAACAGGTTCTTCGTTAATATCATAACCTGTTACTTTAATTGTATGAGGACCTTCTTCAAGGTTATTTGTATCAAGATAATAAGACCAGAATTCTGTACCCTGGGCAATTACTAACTTTTCATTTTCGGTGCCTTCATCAAGGAGGAGTTCAACCTTAGAAACACCGTCATCGTCAACACAGGTACCTACAATGTTAAGGTTACCTACAACGCGCATGTTAGTATAAGGGTTTGTAATACCACAAATCGGCCGGTCAGACTCAGGATCTACAAACAAGTTAAAAGGACCTTCTACGTGTTCATTACCACCAAGGTCTGTTGCCGTGATCATGATGTTATACTTCACAGCTTTTTTCTGAGTCTTTCCTTCAAGATCGAAAGTCTCCTTCCAGCTGTTTACGTTATCAACATCAATTTCTTCGATATCGCCTTTTCCATGTGCAAAAGAGAAGCCACAAATACTAAAGAGTAAAACCGCCATGAATAAACTTTTTATAAACTTCATCATTCTTAAAACTCCTTTTAACGAAAAGATAGTTATAGTTTATCTTTTCAATTATCGGCAGAACATGACAGAATCAGCACAAAAAACTTTGAAGATATTTCTTCACTCCCACCAAGAGTTTTTTTTTGCAGAAAAAGAGCCAATTTAACATATATATTTTATACCATAAATAGAATAAAAGCAAAAAAAATAGCGATTTTGGACGACATTTTTATGTAAGAGTGTCAGAAGAGCCCGTCAAAGATTTTGTGATAATCTTCTATTGTTGCAGCATGAACAATTGCGTTTCGCAAGGGACCGCCGTTTGGGATGCCTTTTGAATAGGCGTGGAAACGTTTGCGCATTTCCAGGCAGGCATGCTGTTCGCTTGTTTCTGCGGCAAGGCGTTCAAGTTCGGCAAAACCGGTTTTTATCCTAGTCTCTGCAGGAACAGGCTCATAAGAACCTGTCGTAAGAAGACTTGTTGTGTCGCGGAAAATAAAAGGATTACCCATTGCACCGCGGGCAAACATTACTGCATCTACACCGGTTTCTTCCAGCATTCTGCGGGCATCTTCGGGTTTGAAAAGGTCTCCGCTGCCAAAGACAGGTACACGACCATTTACCATTTCTACAAGTTCCCGCATTATATTCCAGTCACTGTGGCCTTCGTAGCCCTGAGCCTTTGTTCTTGGATGGATTGTTATTGCGGCAGCCCCTGCATCTAAGGCGGCCTGAGCTGCCTCCCTCCAGGTTATGAGCTTTTGTTCCCAGCCCGAACGGATTTTTACTGTTACAGGGATGGGTCCTGTGGCGCCAACAACAGCCTCAACTACTTTAAAAAGCCTGTCGGGGTCGCGGGTAAGCGCAGAACCTGCTCCGGTTTTTACAATTTTTGGAACAGGACATCCGCAGTTTATGTCTATACATTCGCAATTTGTTTTTTCAAGGACAATCTGTGCGGCTTCTGCCATTACTTCTGCTTCTCCGCCAAAAATCTGAACAGCATAAGCAGACTCGTTACAGGCACGACGCATTAAAATTTCGGTTTTTAGATTTTTACGTACTAAGGCTTCTGCGCTGACCATTTCGGTATAAGTAAAGCAGGCTCCGTTTTCTATGCAGACAGAACGGAAGGCTGCATCGCTGTAACCGGCAACAGGGGCTAAAAAGAGGTTTCCATTGAGATTGATATTTCCGATTGAAACGGGATGGTAGAGTGTCATTCCGGCAGCTTAAAGGCCTTGCAGCTGTTTTTCCAAAGCTGTTCGCTCAGTTCTTCCAAATCCATATCAAGCATTTCGGCTAAGAAATTTGCTGTAGATGGAAGATATGCCGGCATTGTGCGCTTTTTCTCGCGGTATTCTGCCGGAATCATGAAAGGACTTTCTGTTTCTATAAGAATGCGGTCAACAGGAATGTTCAAAACTGTTTCGTGCAGGTTGCGTGCATTGCGGTAGGTAAGGTTTCCTGCAAAGCTGAACCAGATATTTTTATCAAGACATTTCTGTGCATATTCGGCATCTTCGGAATAACAATGCAAAATTGCCCCGGAATCCGGCAAACGTTCTGTTAAAACATCATAAACATCACGGCCTGCATCACGGTTATGAATAATTACAGGAAGATTATGCTTTTGGGCAATCTCAAGCTGGGTAATAAAAAGTTCAATCTGTGAACGTTTATCGCCAAACTGCTTGTAATAGTCCAGACCTGTCTCGCCAACAGCAACAACATTTGGCAATTCGAGGTATTTTTCTATTGTAGCAGCATAGTCTGGGCCAGGATTTGTTACTTCTGATGGAGCAACACCAACGGCATGATACAAGCCCGGTACCGATTTAAGAGAATTATAAACCTTTGGAAAATCCATAAGGCTATTGTTAATACTTACAATTCGCTGAACACCAGCCTGCTTGGCTTTTTGTATAACGCGTAATTGTTCAATAGGATCATCGTATATAAGCCCGATGTGGGCATGAGTATCAAAAAACTTCATGGCTTTACTTCCTAAGATTTGTACTATGATTGTCCTTAGACAACTATTAGTTATAAGAATACCATAGCTTTGCATTACCGTCAAATTCTTTTTTGTGTTTGTTTTTTTGCCCTTACCGTGTTATCTTTATATATAGAGGCTGCCGGAATCTGGTGCAGCCCTACAAAAAAAACAAAAAAAGGGGCCAATTTCGTCCCTGAGGAGAATTATTATGGAAAAATCGATTAATGCAGTTGGATTTACTTTGGAACAGAAACAATCAGATATGATAGAGTCAAAACTTAAGCGCATTGCTTATGCAGAAGATTTAATTATTAATCTCACAATGAGAATTAAACACGACAAAGCCTATTCTGTAGAAACAACAGTTAATTTCCGCTGGGGTTCACAGGCCCACGTTTCAAACGAAGACTTCGACTTTGGAGCAGCGCTCAACAAAAACATGGACATGCTCGACCAAAAAATAAACAAAGAAAAAGAAAAGAAACAAGAGAAATAAAATTCAAGCGAAATAAGATTGCTACATGTATAAAAAACTGGCTTCCAGTCGAGTACGTATTTCAAAACCTAGGGAACGACGGCTTTAGCCGGCAAAGGGGCTGTCCAAAAAGAAATGGGCAGCCCTAATTATTTTAAATTTACAAGTGAATTCAAATCTGCTAAAATTTAAATATGAGCAGAGGCGTAAGCGATAAAATCACATACAAACCATATAACCAGGGCGAGCAGTGGCTCCTACCACCAAGTCTGGACGAACTGGTTCCGCAGAATCATTTTGTAAGAATTGTCAGCAAAACAGTAGATGAACTCGAAATTGATGAAGTATTTGCACGAAACACAAAAGGCGGAGGAGCAAGCAGATACAATCCGGTCATGCTGCTTAAAGTATTGATTTACTGCTACATGACTGGAACCTATTCTTCAAGAATGATAG
>CAMNDY010000034.1 GCA_946535985.1 uncultured Treponema sp.
TTAATGCCTACAACCTCATGGCTGCCATTACAGCAGTAAGCAGTGTTACAGGCATGCCCTTTGAAGAAGTTGCTGCAAAAATTCCGGAGCTTACACCAATTAAAGGCCGCATGACAGTAATTGATCAGGGCCAGCCTTTCGAAGTAATTGTTGACTACGCCCACACACCAAGCAGTTTTGAAACAATTTTTCCTCCAATACGAAAGCGTTGCAGCGGAAGAATGTTTGCAGTATTTGGCAGCGGTGGTGAACGTGACCTTACTAAGCGTCCTCTCCAGGGACAGATTGCAGCCCGTTTCTGCGATGTAATTGTACTTGCAGATGAAGACCCTCGCGGTGAAGATCCGGTAGAGCTTCTTAAAATGATTGCCGTCGGCGCCGAAAAAGAAGGAAAGGTTATGGGTGAAAATCTCTTTATAATTCACGACAGACCACAGGCAATCCGAGAAACTTTTAAGATGGCACAAAAAGGCGATATAGTTTTATTGCTGGGTAAGTCTCACGAAAACAGTATAATTTATAAAGACCATGTAATGCCTTATGATGAAATTTCTGAAGCAAAAAAGGCATTAAAAGAAATGGGATATACACAGGAGAAATAAATGAACATAGCAGTAATATACGGAGGCCGTTCGGGCGAGCATGAAGTAAGCCTTGTTTCAGCAGCAGCAATTGCAAGTGGAATTAAAAAAGAACATAAAGTAATTTTAATAGGAATTACAAAAAGCGGAAAATGGTACCTTCAACCGGACTCTGAATATGAAAGAATCTGCAAGGATACAAAAGCCGTGCTCACAATTAAAGAAGACGAAGCACAGGCAGTAACAATTGTCCCTGCAGGTAAAAATCATGCCTTTTTAGCAGGCGGCAAGCCTTTAGACATCGACGTAGTTTTCCCCGCCCTGCACGGAACCTATGGCGAAGACGGAACAATTCAGGGACTTTTTGAAATGGCAGATATTCCTTATGTAGGCTGTACCCCACTTGCTTCTGCCCTTACCATGGATAAAGAAAAAACAAAAATGATCTGGCAGAGCGTTGGGCTTCCTGTTGTTCCTTATGTATGCCTCAAACGTTTTGTTGTTTTAGACAGCGTAGTTTATGATGCTGTAATTGAAGACGTAGAAAAAGAAATAGGATATCCTATGTTTGTAAAACCATGCTGCGCAGGAAGCTCAAATGGTGCTTCAAAGGCAAACAACCGCAAAGAACTGAGCTACGCAATTATGGAAGCCTTTAACTGGGATGACAAGATTTTAGTAGAAAAATCTTTGAACAATGCCCGCGAAATTGAATGCTCTGTTACAGGAAACTCTGTTACCTTCCCGGCCGAAAGCGATGTAGAAGGTGTAACTGCCTATATTCCAGGCGAGATTGTACCAAATCATGATTTTTATGATTTTGATGCCAAGTACAATGACCCGGATGGTGCAAATCTTTTAATTCCGGCTGAGCTCAGCGAAAACGATCTTGAAAAAATCCGCAAGACAGCCTGTGCCGCCTACAAGGTTTTAGATGCAACAGGACTTTCCCGCGTGGATTTCTTTATTGACCGCGACACAAAGCAGGTTTATCTTAATGAAATTAATACCCTGCCGGGCTTTACCCCAATAAGCATGTTCCCAAAAATGTGCGATGCAGCAGGCTTAAAGTTTGAAGCGTTGGTAGATTTATTGATTGAAGAAGCCATGGCAAGATACCAGGCAAAAAACAAACTGAGTACCAGCAGATAAGTGTAGAAATAAAAAGGCCCGAAAGGAAACTTTCGGGCTTATTAATTTAACTTTTTATATTTGTTCTAGCAGTTAAGAACACGAAGAATACTTCCCTTGATAATGATAAGGATGAGATCAATAAGCCAAAGAATATTCCATCCAAACAACAAGCGAAGAATTCCTGCAACAATTTTTCCTTCTGAAAAACGTGCAATAATTCCCATGATTGGTCCTAAGAAGAGACAGAGAATAATACTTACAACTCTTCCAAGTCCAAAATAATCCTTTCCTTTTTTTGCCATAAAGACACTCCTTTAAAAAGTATATCTATATTATAAACCATTTTTTTAGAAAATAAAGAAATATTTTCATAAAAGATATCTATGGAAAATAACATGCCTTCATGTATAAAAATGGCTTCCAGCCGAGTTTCATATTCCAAAACCGCGGGCTCGCCCGCTATGCGCTACACTGCCTTGTAATTATATACGTTGCCGCTTTCGCGGCAGCAGTGTAGAGCATTTTTGTAATCTGAAACTCGGCTTCGCGCCATTTTTTACACTGCATATTTTTTATGTTCTATAATAAAAACACTTTTATAGATACCCTTCTATTAAATTGACTACAACCCCATTCTGTGTTAAAATAGTATAATTATTTTAAATATCTAATATAAAAGGGTAATAATATGAAAAAAGGTGTTCTTTACACAATTGGAGCGTCGGTAATTCTGGTTATCTGTTTTATCGCGTTCGTTCTTCCATCTTCATTATCAAGAACAGCACAGCAGCAGGAAGGTCTCGTTTTTGGTAAATACAATGGCAAGAAAATCAGTTATGAGTATGGTTCAGATTTTACTGAGTTTCTTTCACAGTATGCTCAGATGCTCAGAAATCAGGGTCAGGAAATAACTTCTTCAAATCAATATACAATTTATAGCTATGCATTCAACTCAACTGTAGTAAAATACGCTCAGGAAGAGGCTCTTAAAAATGCAGGTTATGAAGTTCCACAGGATTCTATCAACCTTCAGCTCAAAAATTACTTTAAAGATTCTGACGGAAAGTTTTCTATGAAAGCTTACAAGCAGGCAGATCCTTCTTACATCGAAAATCTTACAAAGAGCATTAAAGAATCTCTTTATACAGGCCGCTACTATGATGACTGCTTTGGAACAACTTTTGGAAAAAAGACTATTTTTGGTCTCAAGTCTCCAAAAGCCGAAACAGAATTTCTTGACAGCTTTGGTCAGGAAAAACGCGCTTTCAAAATGGTAACATTTGATACAGCAAACTATCCACAGGAAGAACAGTTAAAATACGGAAAAGCAAATCCTGATAAGTTCACAAAATATGATATGTCTATTATCACAGTAGATGACAAGGATACAGCAAACAAAGTCATTTCACGCATTACAAAAGGTCAGATTACTTTTGAAGATGCAATTGCTGAATACTCAGACAAAAACTACAGTGATTCAGATGGAAAGCTTACAAACAATTCACAGTATCAGATTGAAAACATCCTTAAAGACAAGGAAAATCTTTCTGCTGTAACTGCACTTGCAAAGGATGAAACAAGTGCTGCAATTGAAACTTTGATGGGATGGTCAATTTTCAAAAACAAGGGCGATGCAACCAAGCCAGATTTTTCTAACGAAGATACTCTCAAAGATGTTCAGAACTACATCAGCATTTATGAAACTTCAATTATCGAAGATTATTTTGCAGACATTGCAAAGAACTTTATAAAAGATGCAAAGGCAAGTGATCTTGATTCTGCTGCTGCAAATTATGAAAACGCAGTTGTAGAAGACCTTGCAGCCTTCCCATTGAACTACGGTTCATCTCCTATCTTCGAAAAGATGGATACTTCAAAAATTAAAGTTCTTGCTACTGCCGACAAAAATGAAGATTTCCTTAAACAGGCCTTCTCTCTTAAACTCAATGATTATTCAGATCCAATTATTATTGGTGGTGATGTTGTTGTTCTTAAGTACGTAGAAACTCCTGTAGAAGTTGCAGAAGCTACAGAAGAATCTGATGAAACTGCCGAAGCTGAAGAAATTGCAGAAGAAGCCGCACCTTCTGATTACAGCTCACAGCTCGTACAATTTGATCAGGCTACAACACAGGATGTTGTATTCCAGAGTCCAAAGCTCGAGAACAATTTTATCTCTGTATACTTTGACAACTTCATGAATACAAGCAACTAATCTTGGCAGATTCAAACTCAAATATAATAAAGCCCTGTCTCGTTCAAACGGCACAGGGCTTTACTGTTTCTTATAGAGAAAAGTTTCTCTATTCCAAATACAATCCTTCAAAAGCAATTCTTAATATAATTGAAAATCTGAACATTCAGCCTCAGACTATTGTTTTATGCATTTCGCCGCTTCTTCCTTATGGCATTAAAAAACTGTCTCAAAAACTTCCTGATGATTGTATAATGCTTGCCTGCGAATATGAAAGTCAGCTTTACAAGTTTATGCTGGAGAATGTAAAAGCCCAGGATTTTTCTAATGTCAAAAACTTTTCTTATCTTACAAGGAATGAACTTTTAGAACTGGGACCTCTTCTTTCAAAAAAGAAAGTCACCCTGCAAAGCGGCTTCACACTACCCCAGCCAGGAAGCTTCCGCCGCATAATGAGACTTGATTTTTCTGCAGGCTCTCAATTTAATGCAGATCTTTATGACAAGGTTATAGAAAATGCGACAAATGCCCTTATGACCTTTTGGGCCAACCGCGTAACTCTTGTAAAGTTCGGGCGAAAATATTGCTCTAACTTTTTTAAAAATCTTATTTATTGCGCAGACACAGGAACAACAGTCCCAATTCAAAAATATTTTGCTTCAGTTGAAAAACCTATAATTGTTTTTGGAGCAGGAGAGTCGCTGCAGGAAGGCGTCGACTTTATAAAAAAATCAAAAGGCAAAGCTGGCGGATTTTTTATAATCTGCGCCGATACAGCCTTACAGCCGCTTATTGCACAAGGAATTATTCCGGACGGAGTTTTTATAGAAGAAGCACAGAACGTAATCTGCAAATGCTTTATAGGTACACAAAATCAAAACATTCATATTTTTGCAGGCTTGTCTTCTGTACATTCGCTCACAAGATATTTTAAGCCGGAACAAATCTCTTATTTTACCACAGAATTTACCCAGGCTTCCTTTATTGACCGCTTTGAAAAAGAAGGAATCCTTCCCCCAAAAAATCACCCCTTTGGCTCTGTAGGAATTACAGCATATTATTATGCAAATGTTTTCCGTAAAAACGCTTCTGTACCTGTTTACACTTACGGTCTTGATTTTGCATATTCCGCAGGACGAACTCACACAAAAGGTGCCATGGCAGACAATGCAAGGTTTATGAATTCCAGCCGCATTAAAAATGATGCGAACTTTGGAGCAGCCTTCTGCGAACCGGCAGTTAAAAACGGAAATATGTTTACAACACCGATTTTGCAAAGATATGCAGATTTGATGATGGCCCTTCGACAGGCTCAGGGACCGCAAACACAAATCCAGGGACCGCAAACACAAAAACATGACGGGGTTCCTGAGCTTGTCGAAGGACAAAGTCAAAAATTAAAAAACTATCTGCAAAAGGAAAAAGAAAGCCTTGAGGAATTAAAAGCCTTATTAACCGGTGAAAAACAAGTCCCACCGGAAGAACTTGAGCGGGAAATAACAGCTCTTGTAACAGAACGCGAATACCTCTACCTACACTTTCCTGACGGGCATAAGTTTGTTTACACACAGTCTTTTTTGAACCGTATTAGAATTGAAGTAGATTATTACTTAAAGGTATTATCTTAACATATACGTGGATTGCCGCGTCGCCTTAATCATCTTCCTTCTCTTTAAGTACAGCAAGGAAGGCGCTTTGTGGTAACTCTACATCACCAATCATCTTCATGCGCTTTTTACCTTCCTTCTGCTTTTCAAGAAGCTTACGTTTACGGGTAATATCACCACCATAACACTTGGCAAGAACGTCTTTACGAACAGGGTTTACAGTTTCGCGGGCAATAATCTGGCTGCCGATTGCACCCTGAATTGCAACTTTAAACTGCTGGCGGGCAATCTCACCTTTAAGGCGTTCGCATACCTTGCGGGCACGGTCAACTGCATTAGCTTTAAATGTAAGTAAAGACAAAGCATCGACCATTTTGCCATTCAAGAGAATATCAACCTTTACAAGATCAGTAGCGCGGTAACCAATAACTTCATAATCAAAAGAAGCATAACCACGACTGTAGCTCTTAAGTCTGTCATAAAAATCAAAGAGAACTTCGCTCAAAGGCATTTCGTAAGTAAGTTCAACACGCTTTGTATCAAGATACTGCATGTTTGTCTGAATACCTCTTTTTTCTGTACACAAGGCCATTATGGAACCAAGATATTCAGCAGGTGTAATAATTGAAGCTTTAATATAAGGTTCCTCTGCGTCTCTTATTCTTCCCTGCGGATATTCAGAAGGATTATCAATATACATATCTTCGCCATTCTGCAAATGCAGGAGGTAACGAACTGACGGAGCTGTAAAAATTACTGCCTGGTCAAAATCTCGTTCAAGCCGCTCCTGAACAATTTCGAGATGAAGAAGTCCTAAAAAGCCGCAGCGGAAACCGTTACCAAGAGCCAGAGAATTATCTTTTTCGTAAATAAGACTTGCGTCGTTGAGCTTAAGCTTTTCCATGCTGTCTTTAAGCTCTTCGTAGTCGTTAGAATCCATTGGATAGATAGAAGAATAAACAACAGGCTTAACTTCCTTAAAACCTGGCAGAGGCTCTTCAAGTCCGTTTGCTACAGAAGTAATTGTATCACCTACTTTTACATCACTTACAGTTTTAAGGCCCGAAATAATATAACCAACGTCTCCTGCCTCGAGCACGCCTGTTTCTTCATAATTTATCTTAAAAATACCGCACTGCTCTACTTTATACTCGCGGCCGGAACTCATCATTTTAATGAGGTCACCGGTTTTAAGCCGACCTTCCATAACGCGGACATGAACAACTACACCTCTGTAAACATCATAATGGCAGTCAAAAATGAGGGCAGCAAGCTTTCCATTTGGGTCGCCTGTAGGAGCCGGAAACTTTGTTACAATTGCTTCCATGAGCTCGTCAATGCCTTCTCCTGTTTTTGCAGAAACGCACATAGCTTCGCTGGAATCAAGTCCAAGCTCATTATCAATCTGATTTTTGCAGGAAGGGATATCTGCCGAAGCAAGGTCAATTTTATTAATTACAGGCACCATTGTAAGGTCATGTTCAAGTGCCATATACATATTTGAAACTGTCTGACTTTCTACACCCTGAGTGGCGTCTATTAAAAGCAGGGCTCCTTCACAAGAAGCAATTGCTCTTGAAACTTCATAAGAAAAGTCTACGTGTCCCGGTGTGTCTACAAAGTTGAGTTCGTAATCATGACCATCCTTTGCATGATAAGGAATCGTTACAGCCTGACTTTTAATTGTAATTCCACGTTCACGTTCAATATCCATGTTATCAAGAATCTGATTCATCATCTTGCGGTCATCTATGATTTTTGCCTTCTGGATGAGACGGTCAGATAAAGTAGATTTGCCATGGTCAATGTGCGCTACAATACAAAAGTTGCGTTTGTATTTCATTTCTGTCATCAGTTTTCCCCGTATGTAGACTTATTAAAAGTAATTTGGATTGTCGTAGGAAGTGCCCAGCCCTATTTGAATTTTTAAGAGACCTTTCTTTCTCCGTTCAATTTGAATCACTGCATAAAAAACATTATTCACATCATCAAACTGTACATCAAGCAATTCAAGGTTATCATTCTCAGAAAAACTATTCTGATCTGCTACGCTTCCTTCAAGTACGTACTCTATTCTATATGATTTTTTATTTATTGTCGATGAACGCACCATTTTGATTCCAAAAATAGGAATAAATGAATCATCAACAAAATCGCTTTCAAAAATTAATTTTAACGGAGCCTCTGGCCTTTTATCTAAATAAAGAAGAACATCCTTTTTCTGTCCGTAATGAAGGATTGTTCCGTTTATAATTGTTCCAGGCTCATACTTCATACACAAAATCTGAAAGTCTTCCAGAGTCGAAATATTTTTTCCATCAGCGCTGATAAGAAGATCTTCAATTTCAAGACCTGTATAACTTGCAGAACCCCCCGGCATTACATATTGAACTTCAAGACCTTCTGAATTATTTCTTATTCTTTTTGTATGACCATAAGCACCAAGCCAGCAATGCTGTAATTCTTCGCCCCTATAAAGCAAAGGAAGTTCCTGCTTCAAATATTCAACAGGAATTGCAAAGTTGAGGCCCTGAAACTGAAGCATGCCTGCAAAAACAATAGCCTGTACAGTTTTGTTTGAATCAATCAAAGGACCACCAGAGTTTCCTGAGTTTACAGCAGCATCAATCTGGAAAACCTTTCCAATAGTCATCAAAGTTCTTGAGGTAGAAGATATAATTCCGCTTGTAATTGTTCCTTCAAGACCAAGAGGAGTTCCTATTGCAGAAATGCTATCTCCAACTTCCAGATCGGAACTTGAACCAAGAGCAAGAACAAAATCAGGTTCGTACTCTACTTTTAAAAGTGCAAGGTCTAATACAGAATCCCAACCAATAACCTTTGCAGGAATTTTCTTTTCCATATCGGCAGGGAGCTTTATATAAACCTTACAGTTTGTCTTTCGTTTAGGATTTACAACCTCTGCAATAACATGATGGTTTGTTACAATGTAGCCGCGACGGTCAATAAAAAATCCGGAACCAATTACAATATCTGCATAGCCGGAACCGTTTTCAACCTTGTAGCCCTGATCTACCCAGACAGTGACAGTGGCATTTATACAATCGCTTATTGAAGAAGGAAGTTTTTCTTTATCTACAGTGAGCCCCGGAACGTCTTTATATAATTCCTCTACGCATTTTTCATATTGATTATCATGAAGAAATTCGCTTTTGATTTTTTGAGGAAAAGCTTCTTCTACAGAAAACAAGGATTTATATAATCTGATAGCTTCTGCAAAATTATTTTCTTCCCGAGCCTTGTGAACCTGCTCTAAAACAATATCAACACATTCGTTTATAATTGCATCATCTTCCAGAAGACAGGCACGGAACAAGGCCCGGGTACTTTCCTTTTCCTGTAATTCGCGGATAGTCTTTATTTCATTTTCAATAACATCCTGATCTGTATAATCAAGAGGCTGGGTCACACTCTGAGGCTGAGCAATTGATTTACAACTAAACAAAGCAAAGCAAGCTAACACGCAGATAAAAAACTGTGTATATAAATTATGTCTGGTAAAACTAACAACTTTCATTTTATTCTGTCTCAACTTCTGTAATTTCTGTTGGAGGAAGAATTCTTAAAAAATAAGCACTTCCAATTTTTATTACAGAAACTCTGTTTTCTTCAATTTTTACAAGCATTACAGCTCCATCTGTAATACCATCTTTTACTGCATTAGATACAGCTTCTTCCTGTGTCAAACTTCCCTGCTCTCCAACCCAATAAAAGTTTTTAGTCTGACCTTTAATAACGTCAACAAGCTGGCCTTCATATTTAAGCAGACTTGGAACCCCTTCTTCATTTTGAAGAGAAACAAACTCTGTGCCATCTTTTGCATAAAAGATTGTCTCTTCGGTCAGCTTTGAATCAGGACTATCAGGATAACGGATATATTCATAATCAAGGTTTCCATCATTGTCTGTATCCCAGGAAGAAATCTTTCCGTTATTTCCAAGATACTGTTCCGAAAACTCTATGATTGTATCTGCATTGCGGTCAACTTCGATTTTCTTTATAAAGAGTTTTTCGCTGAATACATTTTCGCCAAAAATATTTTTTACAATCTGAATATCAGTCTCTTGTGTGTATTTATTTTCATTATCAATATCAAAGGTTTCGGCAGTTTCATAAACTCCGTCTCCATCAGAATCTGAATAACGAACAAAAGGACAGCCAGGTTCAATTGTTGCATAAGCATAACGAAGACCCTTACTCATAAAAACTGCAAAAACAGGACGTCCTTCAAAAATTGTATAGATAACTTTTGAATCCTCTCTTTCTTTTGTTTCAAGTTCAAGCGAAGAAGCATTTTTTGCAAGCACATACTTATCAGGACTTTCAATTTCGCTATCGATGAGAGGAATATAAAAATCGACATTAAAGCGGGAGAACAAAGTATCAACAGTCATTTCAAATGGATCAAAAGAAAAATCATAACTTAAGAAATGATAAACGTTTCCGTCACTTGAATCTGTTACCTTTGCAAGACAAGGATAGTCATCATAAACTAAATCATATTTTCCGCCGTCCAGTGTCATAAAAACAGGAGTTCCAAAATCGCACTGTGCACTAAGTTCTGCAAGACCATCGGAATTCTTATCATATAAAATTGATTTTGCACGACCCCGCTCATAGACAATAGTAAGCTCATCCAAAAGGTCAAGATCGTTGTCAATATACAAAGTTCCTGTAAAGGATTTTAAATGATCGCTGAAATTCTGAACAAGAGCTTCATCAGTAATAAGCATAGAAAAGTTTTCAAGAAGTCCAAGACTAAAACTGTCTTTTGAAGATTCAAAGAAAAGATTAAAGGCTTTTTCTTCAGAAATTATTCCTGCTTTGAGTGCAGCATATGCATACAATGGATGATCCTGACTTTTTTCACCAACAGCCTTGAGCAGACGTTTTTGCTGCTCTCCACTGCAGAATAAAAGCGCAATAATTTCGCTTTCAATATCGGTAGAAGAATAATCAGGCAGCTTTGCAATGTAAGAATCTGCAATTGTCTGAACAAGCTCCGGGATTTCGTAAGGAGTTCCGCTTCTTTCTGCATAATTCATAAAGGCCATTTCGAACATAAAGAAAAGATTTGGAAAGCGCACATCCTTAGGATAGATTTTTCTGGAAGAATTAAGACGAGCTCTGGCCTGTGCAATTGAAGCTGTAGTTCCCATTCTGTAATAATTTTTTATTCGGATAAACTCAGAGTCAGCAGAATACAAAAGCGGTTCCATATCAAGGACTCCAAGAGACTGCTCATACAGACCTGTTGCACAAAGAATATCTGCATACAAAATGCGGGCACTGTTTTTTGTATAATTAATCCAGTTATCTTTTGTAAAAGATTCTTTAATTGTTTGAAGTACCTGAGCTTTTGTATAACCAAGATTACTTTGAGCCGCTGCTTTTACATAAAAAAGATCAGAAATACTTTCATCATAAGAAAGTCCAAGCTCTGCCTGATTAAGTGCATTCTGCCAGTCGGAATTAAGCATATAATTTTCAGAAAGCGAAAGACATCTTTCTGCAGTTTTTCTATTGGCAGAAGCGACGCTTTTACTTTGTGCAAAAGTCACCTGCATTCCTGCAATTAAAAGTAAACAAACAAAAAAGAATCTACATTTTTTCATTTTTAACAATCCAATCTTTGTAGCCAAAACTGCTGCCTAAAATACAAACAATTTTTTGCTCAGGAAGTTTCAATTCCTGAACAACCGGAATATACTGACGTTTTTCTTCCGGGACATGCCAGTCCGAAAAAACATCTGCAACTTTTTTTCTACCGCAATCTGCTGTTTCTACCTCGTCTCCGGGGCAGCAGCTTCTTATGCGGAGTGGAAAACTAAAGCCCTCAGGAACAAAAACCCGTCCCCCGGGAGTTTCATAAAAACCACTCTTTTCTATTATAGCAGAAAAAACAATTTCCTTCTGTACTTCAGGGCATTTTTTTACACTAACGCCCCTTTCGCTTAAAGTGAAGCACAAATCTTCAAAGCGTTTTTCCACTTTTCTTCTATAATTATCGGCATGTTTGGCACAATCGCACACATCCAGTAAAAATGCATAAGGAATACGTGTACTACAGCCGGCATTATTGGCAAGCTTTAATAAAAGGCGAATTTGAAGACCCCGCGGAAACTCATAAAAAGTATCATCCCAGCTCAATTGATCTTCTTCAAGCATAAGAATCTGACTTAAAACTTCCGAATCATCTGCCGCTTTCTGAGCCCCTGTAAGCACAGCCTTATCCCAACCGGAAAAGCTTTTATTTAAAAGAGGCACAAGCTCACTACGGATTCTGTTTCGTAAATATGAAGTATCGCTGTTTGTGCTGTCTGTACGCCAGGTAATATTATTTTGCTTCAAATATCTTTCAATTTCTGCTCTTTTAATATTAAGCAAGGGGCGGATATATTTTTCTCTCACCTGAGGGATGCCTGCAGCAGAATCTATTCCTGCTCCCTGCAAAAAACGCATGAGCAGAGTTTCAAGCTGATCATTTTTATTGTGGGCAAGGCAAAGGCATTTTAATCTGTTTTCTTCAATAAATTTATCAAAAGCATCATAGCGAAGTTCTCGGGCTGCGGCTTCAATTCCAATTGATTTTTTTTGAGCAAGAGATGCGACCTGCCCCTTTTCTAATTCACACACTGTAAGCTCTACATCATAACCCTGATTTTTAAGTGACTGGCATAAGTTCTTTACAAAATCCACATCACCGCAGCTTTCGCTATCCTGTCTTATATAATGATTTACAGTGATTACTTTGAGGGGAATAGAATGAGCCTTAAACAGGTGGCAAAGAGAAAGAAGAAGACTTACAGAATCGGCACCACCGGAAACAGCAGCACCAATTATTCCACCATCATGAGAGACATTTGGAAGATGAATACGGCATTTGAACAGGCCTTCTAAAACCTGCTCTTCGAAGTCAGACATGATCACACCTCAAAAAAAAATCACGGATGCAGACATAAGCATGACATCCGTGATTTTACTCTTACCTCTAGTAAAAAATTAGCGTGCTGGAGAAACTGTTACCAAAGGAAGTTCCTTGTCGGTAAGTACTTCAACAGAAGCAGGAAGCTCGAGGTCTTTTACACGAAGAGCTTCGCTAACGTTAATTTTAGAGATGTCGGCGATGATTGTCTCAGGAAGATCAGCAATAGCAGCCTTGATTTTAATCTGGTTGTTGCGTTCTTTCTTGAAACCACCCTTCAAAACGCCGGCAGGTGTTCCAGAATAATGAACTTTGATATTCATTACCAATTTTTCGTCTGCTGCAGGTACAAAGAAATCTGCATGAAGAACTTTGTCGGTACGGATATTGTATTCAGTATCCTTAATCAAAGCCAAATTTTCTTTGCCGTCTACGACAAGATTAATTGAAGTTGTTGGAGTTACACTTCTCCAGATTTTGTTGAATTCAACTTCATTTACTTCGAGCATTGTAGCTTCGCCCTTATCGTTATACATAACGGCCGGGATACTACCTACTTGTCGAAGTTTTTTAGCAGCTGCCTTACCAGAGGCAGTTCGAACTTTTGCATTCAATGTCTGCTTACTCATTTCTTAAAGCTCCTTATATCCTTTAAATTTTGTCACCTGATTATTGGAAACTCCAAACTCAGGCAACTTTTAATTCTCCACCCAGGATTCGAACCCGGACTCTAAGCACCAAAAGCTCGTGTGCTACCATTACACCAGCGGAGAAAGAAAATGTATCATAATCAGTCGGCTTCTCCGCCAACCTCAACATGACCAGCTTCATAGTCTGCAATAATTTTATCTTGCAGTTCCGATCTGAACTCAGGACTAATTGGATGAGCTACATCCTTATACTCCCCGTTCGCGGTTTTTCTGCTAGGCATAGCAATGAACAACCCGCTTTTTCCTTCAATAATTTTTACGTTGTGTACTACAAAGCAGTTGTCAAAAGTTACTGTAACATAAGCACGTAACTTACCTTCATCTTCGACTTTGCGAATTCTTAATTCTGTAATTTGCATAGTCACTCCTCCAAAAAACTTTTGTTTTTTACAGCAAACGTACAAGAGCACAATTCCAGGTTGCAGCAAGCAGTTTCATATTATATTTTGCTCGTTGCTTTGATGTAAAAACACCAAATATTGTGGATCCTGATCCCGACATATCGCAAAAATCGGCTCCACATTTTTTTAACGTACCCAACGCACTACTCAAATCACTGTAAACACCACAAAGCGATGGAGTAAACGTATTTTTGAAGCGCCATTCAGAAGGATGCTTTTTATATTCTTCTTCAAGCTCTTCTAAAATTACAAAATCATTATCAATTCCACTTTCAAGCTGCTTATCTACAAGCTGGTAAGCCTCTTTTGTAGAACTGAATATTTCAGGAAAGACCAGAATAAGATATAAATCCCTTCTAGGAGTTATTTTCTTTACAACTTCACCACGACCAGAAACAAGGGCACAACCTGTCCCGTCCTTATCGCAATGCATAAAGAAAAAAACATCGCTTCCTGTTTGTGATGCAATGTAATCAAGCTGCTCAGCATCAAGATTTACCTTGCATATTTTTGACAGCACCCTTATGAGCGCCGCAGCATCAGAAGATCCTCCGCCTAGTCCGCCTCCTGCCGGTATTCCTTTTTTTAAGTTTACAGTTACTCCCGGTACCTTAAGACCTACAACACTGCAGAAGGCATCATAAGCTTTGGTGAGAGTGTTCTGTAAAGGAAGTTTCAAGGAATTACATTCGACGAAACAGCCAGTTGATTCTGAAACACTAACTTCCAATTCGTCGTACAAATCAACTGTCTGAAATATACTTTCTATATTATGATAGTTATCAGTCCGACAGGGAAGCACCCGCAGATTAAAATTTACCTTGGCATAAGCCCTTTCAGTAAAGTTTTTCATCAGCATTTTATATTATACTAATTTTCAAACCCTTGTCAAACACAATGACTTTCCAAGAAAAAATATAACAATTCATTATAATATTGAAAAAGAATTGTTATATTTTGCTGATTTTTTATTATATTTTTTTTACAAGGTAGTTGAAAAATCCTTGTGTTTGCTATATCTTGTTCATGGGTGAGTTTCCTAAAAGTAAAGATACGGGGTGTCTATGTTCGCAGATCCAGAACTTGATGAATTATCAATTTACATGGATGATGACTTCGACGATTTTGACGAAGAATTCGATGATGATTTTGATGACGATGAGGATGATGTCCTTGACGACTTTGACAACGACGACGAGCTTTACTACGACGATGTTTTCAAAGAAGAAGAAGATATAGACGAACCCTATGATGATGTAGAACCGGAAGACGGCTACAACCTTCGCCACCGCAACGATGACGAAGATGACATATCCTTTATAGACAAATATGACTTATAACTCAATAACCTTTCCGTTAAACCAGAGTTTCTCAAGATTATAAAACTCTCTTGCCTGTGCAGACATCAGGTGAACTACAATTGAACCTAAATCTATAAGATTCCAGTCTTCACCATTTGGACTTCTGCGGTTTACAGGGTGAATTTCAAGATCATTCTCTTTAATATAATCTTTTATCTGCTTTGCAAGACCCTGCTGCTGGGTAGAACTTGTTACAGTTACAATAACAAAATAATCAGTCCAGGAATTCAAGCCGCTGATATCAATAAGGGTAACATCACTACCCTTTCCATCCTGCATGAGTTTTGCAATTTCAATTGCTTTTTCTTCTGTTGTTTTCATATAATTAATAAGAAGCTCCCGGAATTACATATGCACCATTGAAATCTCTTCCAAGAATGACAGTAAAATCAACCATGCTGTCGCCCGAGCTTCCATCCTCCATTTCATCTGCTTGTTTTATATTTGTACAGCGTATAAGCTCGCCAACCTGACGTGCTACCGCTTCGTTTCCAATGTGATCAACAATCACAGTTTCGGCATAATCATTTGAATCGGCATTTACAGCACTAAGTACATCATAGCTTGCATTCTGATAAAGAGTTGCAGTACGACGTGCCAAGCCTTGTGTTTTAGTACCGTTTTGAATTTCAAGAACATAAATTCTGTTAGAAATTGTTCCATCAGAAGACATAAGCATATATGTTGTCTGCTTAACAGCTTCTTTAATAAACTCACCGTTATTAAGAGGGAACAAAAGCTGCTGTCCGTCTACATTACGAAGAGAGCCTGTAATTGTCTGTTTAATGATAGATTCTGTATCAATCTGGGAGATTTCTGAATACAAGGTTTCTTCTTCATAATCTGCAAGATTTGTATTCAAGTTCACAGAAAATCTTTTAAAGTTTTTGCTCGAATTAAAAATCTTAAAGCTCTGATCATGAAGACCTGTAAGGAAGGCTCCCATTACATTCTGATATCTGTCTTGAATAGATTCTTCTGTTTCTTCTTCATCCCGATACCTGAGGTAAACGGCAATTTTATCTCCATCAAGAGTAACAGCGCCCGAAGGAAGCAGCCATCTTTCACCTTCGCCGGAAGTACTGTCTATTGGAGAAGGTATAAATACCCGCATTCCTCCAAACATGTCGCACAGGCGGATAAAATCTTCAAGTTTTACCATTGTAGTATATGGAATAGAAATACCAAGCATCTTTTGAACTTCGCTTCTGTATGAAGCCATACCAAGTTCGTTGTAAACCTGGGCCAGCCTGTCTGTTCGACCAAGCGACTGAAAAATTGCACCGGTGTATCCCGGAAGATTTATAACAGCGGCTTTTTTAGTTTCAGTATCAAGAATAATTACATTTGAAAAAAGAACACTTCCATCAGCATTTTGAACAACAAAAAGAGTTCTCAAAAGAGTATCATGCTCAAGGGCATCCTCTACACGGTTAGTTTTAAGAGAGCGTGCAAAAAACAAACTCAAAGCCGCAATAACAATAATAATGAGTGCTATAAAGAGAAGACCTTTCTGTTCGTTCCTAAGCTTTTTCATTTAGCCTGATTAACCACCTTTTCATAGTATTCTATCATTTTTTTAGTCTCCGGGTAAACTTCATATCCACGACCTGTTATATATTCATAATTTTCTTTTATAACAGAAAGATACTGCTCATCAAGTGTAAGTTTGATAAGTCCTGCCCGGTACTCATCTGTAGACTGAGGACGGCCAGGTTCTGTTTTATCTGCAAGAAAAAGGATTTTTCCCAAATCACACAATCCAATACAACCCGAAACATGATTTGCAACAGCTTCAAGAATATCTTTATCTTCAATGCCAAATTTTTCTTTCATCATAACTGCAGCGGCACGACCGTGAAGCAGAGAAAGCTTTGACATTTCAAAATCGGTAACAGGAGAGCCGTCTTTTTTTGCCAATTCAAGCATTTTTTCGTGAGGCATATCCTTGCACATGTCGTGACCTATACCAACAAGATATCCCTTATTCGTATCAAGACCATAACGCTGGCAAAGTTTTACACACATTTCGGCAACACGCACACAATGCTCATATCGGGAAGGTTTTACATGAGCCTCTGTATAATCGCGGATTTTTTCTGTAAGTGTATCCCAGTCAATCATTTTGCGGTCCCTGAGCCTGTCGAAGGGTCAATATACAAGTTATTCCTTTCTATATATTCATACACTGCAGGCGGTACAAGGTACCTGAAGCTTTTTCCTTCTGCAATGCGTCTGCGGATATCTGTAGAAGAAACCGGCAGCATAGGATTTTCTATGTAAATATGAGGATATTTAAAATTTTCCTTATCAAACTTTACGGCAAAATCTCCCTTGTAGTCTCCTGTTGGTTTATTTTCGTATAAGCAGTCTTCCATTGCCTTTACATCCGGATATCTATGAACAATAATCAAATCTGCAAGCTCAGAAACTTTTTCGGGATTGCGCCACTTGGAAAACTCTGCAGCAACTTCATCACCCATCACAAAGGCTAATTTTTGCTCCAGCTGGCCCTGATATTTTTTTGTTAAAAACTCAAGGGTATCGGAAGTATAAGAAATGCCGCCGCGTTCAATTTCGCAGGACTCCAGCTCAAAGTGGCCCTTTCCTTCGCTTTTGCAAAATTCTTCAATCATTTTCATGCGGTGTTCTGCGGCAACAATTTTAGAGATATCTTTATGAGGTGGAGCATAGGTTGGTACAAAAAGCACTTTATCAAAACCAAGCTCGCGTACAATTGTATCAGCAAGCATTGCATGTCCAACGTGAAGAGGATTAAATGTGCCACCAAAAACTGCAAGCTTCATTATTAAGCCTCACTTCCCGGATACTGAATATTTTCGTCATCATCATCTTCAAAGCCGGCACGGTCTTTCATAAAGCTGCTTCCAAATTCTGCAGTGCCTTTTTCTTCGGCAAGAGTGCGCTGCTCCTGACGATTTACAAGCTGCACAATCTGGTTCTGGGCATCTTTCATTCCACGTCCGGTGTGAACAGAAACAGGAATAACAACAGTTTCCGGCTCTGCAGCACGGATTTTTTCTGCCGCTTCTACAGCGTGTTCAAAAGCACCTTCAACATCAATTTTGTTTAGTAAAACAATGCGAGGTTTTTCAAGAAGACTGTCTGAATACTTTGAAAGCTCATTACACAAAGTATCGTAGGCTGTAAGATAATTTTCATCGCTTGAATCAATCATAAAGATGAGACAAGCGGTACGGGTAATATGTTTTAAGAAAGTGTCGCCAAGGCCTAAACCTTCACTGGCTCCTTCAATAATTCCGGGGATATCTGCAATAATAATATCGCTTTCGTCGTCTACGCGGAGTACACCAAGATTTGGAATAATTGTTGTAAAAGGATAAGGCGCAATCTTTGGACGGGCGTTTGTAAAATAAGTAAGCAGGGATGATTTACCGGCATTAGGAAATCCTACAAGACCGGCATCGGCCATAATAGAAAGTTCAAGCTTTAAGAAACGTGTCTCTCCTCGCTGACCCGGATTAGCCTGTCGTGGCGCCTGATTTGTAGAAGATTTAAAATGAACGTTTCCCCAACCGCCGTTACCGCCTTTTAAGAAGGTAAAACTTTCGTCACCTTTGGCGGTAGAAAAGTCATAAATGATTTCTTCTGTTTCGGCATCGCGGATTGTAGTTCCGGGAGGAACAGGAATTACACAATCTTCTCCATCTGCACCATAACGGTTCCAGCCCTGACCGTCTCCACCATTACGGGCCTTAAAACAATGCTGATGACGAAGCTTTGCAAGAGTACGAAGGTTTCGTTTTACAGTAAAAATAATATCACCGCCCTTGCCGCCGTCACCACCGTTAGGGCCACCATGAGGAACATATTTTTCGCGGCGGAAGGCCACACAGCCGTTTCCACCGTTACCTGAGCGAACTTCTATTGTTGCTTCGTCAGCAAAACCTATCATTTGGAACCACCTGTCATTGTCGGGCTTGACCCGACAATCTCAAAAAAAAAAGCCCGGCAGAAATCATTCACACCGGGCATTTACGTTTAGCAAAAGCCAAACTTATTTTGCAGCTTCTACAGAAACAACCTTGTGATTATTTCTTTCACCGAAAACTACTTTTCCGTCTGCTGTAGCAAAAAGGCTGTCATCACCAGCTTTCATAACGTTTGCTCCAGGATAGAATTTTGTTCCGCGCTGCTTTACGATGATAGAACCTGCAGTTACAGATTCACCAGCATATTTTTTTACACCCAAGCTTTTAGGATTCGGATCGCGTCCGTTTTTAGCACCAGATCCACCACGTGTTCTTCCCATAGTAATCTCCTTTCCTAATTATGCGAGGGTGATAGATTCAACACGTACCTTTGTGTACTGCTGTCTATGACCAATCAAGCGATGATAGTCTTTCTTAGACTTATACTTGAATACAAGAACCTTCTTGTCTTTGAAAGTTTCTTCAACAACGACTGTTACCTTTGCACCCTGTACATAAGGAGTACCTACACTGATTTTATCACCGTCGCTTACCAAAAGAACGGTATCAATGTCAATCTTTGTACCTTTTTCAGCATCAAGCTTATCTACTGTAAGGACAAGGTCTTTTTCTGCTTTGTACTGCTTGCCCTTAAATTCAATAGTTGCGTACATAAAATACCTCTATTAAAATAAACATTAACAATCGCCCGGTGCAGTGGAATAAGGAAACAGAATCCAACCTGCAAAAGACTGGTACCCAAACCGGCCGGTCAGTGTAAAACGGGGATTAAACACCACCTCGCCCAAAGTCTAAATACGTATCAAACATAATAATGAAAAAATGAGTTTTGTGCAATAGTAAAAGGGGGAATCATATGTATACATTATAAAAAAAAGCACAAAGGACCATATATAAAAAAATGGCTCCCAGCCGCTTTTTTTATGCAACCTGATAGATTTTTTTTTATAATGCCGACATTGAAAAATCTTATTAAAACCATTAAAATATTGGAGAAATATGGAACAAACAATAGATGTAAATCCAATTCCTTATCTTACCTGGAGTTGGCTTAAAATAAATAAAGATTCGGGAACTTTTGATTTTTCGCTTTGTGAAAATAAAGGAAATGATATACAGATTCCTGCAGGAGTTCTGGTTAGCGAGGGAAAAACTGTAAAGACAGAACTTCCGGAGCCGGAAAACTCAATTGGAAAAGATGCTGCCCAGATCATTACAGATGCTGCACAAGGAAAAGTCTATACTTTTGAAAAAGACAGTGACCAGCCGCTAATTATCAGAATTAATGCAGAATCTAACTCTGCTACACATAATATTATTCATGCAAAAACCGGAGTTAATTGTAAGGTAATTATTGTTTATGAGGGAGGCCCTTCGACCCCTTCGACAAGCTCAGGGACCCCAGAAAATGCCGCTTTCTCCGGAATTATAACTAAGGTTTATGCAGAAGACGACTCAAACGTTCAGATTGCAAAAGTTCAGCTTTTCAAAAACTCAGTTTATCAGATAGACGATACACAGATTGTTTGTGGAGACCGGGCAAAAGCAAACCTTATACAGATTGAACTTGGCGGTGCCCACATTGATGCTGCTTTTCATGCAACACTTCACGGATATCAGTCCAGATTTACTTCCGACACAGCCTATATCTGCCGCGATACACAATATGTAGATATGAATCAGGTTGTAGTTCATACAGGCAAGAAAACAGACTGCAACATGAAAACAGACGGAACCGTAAAAGACGATTCAACTAAAACCTACCGCGGAACAATTGATATGAGAAAGGGCTGTTCCGGCTCTACAGGAAACGAAATGGAAACAACCCTCCTGCTCTCTCCAAAAGCTGTAGTTAAAGCCGCTCCTATAATCCTTTGTGGTGAAGATGATATTGCCGCAGAACACGGTTCTACAGTAGGAAAACTTTCTCCAGAAATGCTCTTTTACATAAACACCCGCGGAATTGACCAGGAAACTGCAGAAGCAATGCTTACCCGTGCAAAAATCACAGCAGCCGCTGCAAATATCCCGGAAGAAAAAATCCGACAAGAAATTAACAACTGGCTCGATGCAGAAATTGGTCAGGATTAAACATTGTTGCAAATCATCTTGAAAATTATTACAATATAGCAGTTTTACATACAAGTTTAATAGGTTATATATAATGAACAAATACAGAAAAGACTTTCCTTTTTTCAAAGCAATAGACGAAAAATCTTCGGAAGAAAACAGGGACCTTATATATTTTGACACAGCCGCAACTGCTCAGCGCCCTTTTATTGTGCTCAATGCAATGACACATTTTTACGCTACAGAAAATGCGAATCCCTTGCGCGGACTTTATTCATTAAGCGAACGCGCTACCCTTGCCTACGAAAATGCCCGTAAAACTGTTGCCGATTTTATAAATGCAAAAGAGGCCCAGGAGATAATTTTTACCCGCAATGCCTCAGAAAGTTTAAACCTTGTGGCCTACAGCTGGGGGCTCAATAATCTTGGCCAGGGTGATGAAGTTTGCGTTACCATAATGGAACACCATTCAAATATTGTTCCATGGCAGATGGTATGTCAGAAAACCGGTGCCAGACTTGTATTTATGGAATGCGACAAAGAGACAGGAATTATAAGCGACGAAGAAATTGCTGCAAAAATTACAGAGCATACAAAAATTGTTTCTGTCGTTCATGTAAGTAATGTTCTTGGCGTAACAAATCCTGTAAAAAAAATCGGAGAAGCTGCCCACAAAGCTGGTGCAATTTTTATTGTAGACGGTGCTCAGTCTGCCCCACATATGAAGGTTGATGTTCAGGACATAGATGCAGACTTTTTTGCCATGAGCGGACACAAACTTTGCGGACCAATGGGAATTGGCGCTCTTTACGGTAAGTATGAACTGCTTGAAAAAATGGAACCCTTCCTTCGTGGCGGCGAAATGATTGAATATGTTACACGCGAAAAAGCAACCTGGGCCGAGATTCCTCATAAGTTTGAAGCAGGAACTGTAAGCGCAGGAGATGCTGTTGGAATGGCAGCTGCAATCCGCTACATTCAAAGCGTCGGTTTAGATAATATAGAAAAGCACGACGCCGAACTTGCCTGCCGTATAATTGAAGGAATGAAAAATATTCCTCACGTAAATATTATAGGTCCAAAAGATGGAAACAAACGCTGCGGTATTGTTACCTTTACAATTGATGGTGTTCATCCGCACGACATTGCTTCTCTTTTGAGCGAAGAACATATTGCAATTCGTGCAGGCCATCACTGTGCACAGCCACTTGGACAATATTTAGGCCAGACAGCCACAGCACGGGCAAGCCTCTACTTTTACAATACCCAAGAAGAAGTTGATGTCTTTTTGGAAAAACTGTCGCACCTGCGCGAATGGAGCGGATATAAGGATTAATTATGGACACAAAGGAACTGTATCGCGAAATACTAAACGAGCACAACATAAACCCAACTCATAAAAGTGCAATGGACTCCCCTACTTTTTGTCTGGAAGGTGTAAACCCAAGCTGCGGAGACCAGATTACACTGCAGATGAAGCTTGATGAAAATAATGTAATTACAGACGCCAGCTTTACAGGAAGCGGCTGTGCAATAAGTCAGGCATCTGTAGACATGATGGCCGATTTAGTTATTGGAAAAACAAAAGACGAAGCTCTTGCTCTTGCCGATATTTTTGACAGAATGATAAAAGACAAGGTAACAGAAGAAGACCTTGAACGCCTTGATGAAGCCGCAGCCCTTCAGGATATTTCGCACATGCCTGCCCGCGTAAAATGCGCAATGCTTGGATGGCGAACTATGAAGGAAATGCTGTGTAAGCCCGCTGGCGGGCGGTGTTCAATAGCAGACCGTTAAAAAAATTGCGAAAGCAATTTTTAGGTCTACTTACTTGTAAGGGATTTAATTTTATGTTATTATCATAAGAACTTCGGTGCTGTAGCTCATCTGGATAGAGCAGCTGCCTTCTAAGCAGCAGGTA
>CAMNDY010000035.1 GCA_946535985.1 uncultured Treponema sp.
GGAATCTTTCCGTCAATCTGGCTGAGCATATAAATACGCTTTTCTTTATTAAAGTGATCGTCGCTCTTTGCCTTATCAATTCCGTAAACAATACGTTCTGTCTTGTCGTAATCTTCGTAAACCTTAAGAACATCCATATCAAAGCTGATGGCAAATTCTGTATTTGGACGGGTGCCTGCAAAAAGGTAACGCAGAACTTCTGCCTGGTAAACATCAAGTGCGTCAGGCAAAGCAATAACCTTACCCTTAGAAGAAGACATCTTTCCAGGAACACCCTTGAGGTTTACAAAGTCGTAGCGCATGGTAACAGGAGCGTCCCAGTTGTAAATGCGCTTAGAAACAAGTTTTGCAGTGTCGTAGGAACCGCCCGGAGAAATATGGTCTTTTCCACCCGGTTCAAAAACAACTTTCTCTTCGTTCCATCTCATTGGCCAGTCAACACGCCAACCAAGCTTAGCACCCTTGAAAACACGGATGTCTGCAGTTTCGCAGTTGCCGCATTCGCACTTGTAGGTAATTCCATATTCACCGTCGTAATCTGTAATTTCGGTTGTATCCTTGTTACACTTGCCGCAGAAAATAGAAACAGGCCAGTATACATCTTCAGGCTTCATTTTGTGAGCGTCATCGCGGTATTCGTTCAAACATTCCTTGATAACATCGCGGTTCTGCATGGCCTTGCGCATTCCTTCTGCATAACGGTTTGCACGGTAGCGGCTTGCCTGATAAAGGAACTCCGGAGCAATACCAACGCGTGGAAGCTGAGTTTCAATATCAACTTCGTGATGGCGGGCATAGTTTTCGTTGCGGCCTGTTGTATCAGGTACTTCGGTAATTGGATAGCGAAGATATTTTTCAAGAATATCAGGATCCGGCATGTTGGCAGGAACCTTGCGGAAAACATCGTAGTCGTCCCATGAATAAATAAAGCGTACTTTCTTACCACGGTCACGCAGGGCACGCACTACTAAATCTACAGTAATAATTTCGCGGAAGTTTCCAAGGTGAACAGTTCCACTTGGTGTAATTCCTGATGCACAGGTATAAGAATCAAGATCTCCCTTTTCGCGGATAATCTGATTTGCCATCTGATCTGCCCAGTGACAGAGCAATGGATCTCTCTTTTCATTCTGATTGTTATTATGATTTTCGTTACTCATAGAGGCTATTATAGTGATTTTCTACTATAATAGCAAATGGCGAAGGATTTTTAAGATTTTTTTCATTTTTTTTCTCAAATTTTTGTAAGAAGTCCACTTTTATTTCCATATTAACTGTAGAGATTTTTTTAAGGAGTTTTTATGGAAACAAATCGCGAGATTAAATCAAGCGTATTCGCCGATCTTTTCGGTGACGATGAGCTGGTGGGGAAGAAAAATTTTCTTTCGCTATATAACGCAATTCACGGAACAAATCTAAAGTATGAAGAAACTCAGATTGAACGCAAAACTATACCACAGAGTTTAGTAAATACTTTTAACAATGACGTGAGTATGGAGATAAACGGAAAGTTGATTGTATTTATCGAACATCAGAGTACAATCAATAAAAATATGCCCTTACGTTTTCTTGAATACTTTGTACATATTCTTTATGGAATTGTTCCGGCCAAAGCGAGGTATAGGAAAAAGTTATACAAAATCCCCACTCCTGAATTTTATGTATTTTACAACGGTGAAACAAAGCTTGCCAGTGAAAGTGAACTAAGGCTTTCAGATGCTTTTATTGTTCAACAGGATTTACCACAGTGTGAACTAAAAGCAAAGGTCATAAACATAGGTGGGCACGAAGGTTTAAAGTTGCCGATTGTAAAAAGTTGTGTTATGCTTAAACAGTATTGTGAATTCATGGAAATTCTGCACATGAAAGAAGCCTTATTACCTTCTGAATGTACAGATGAAGATAAACTCAATGCACTAGAAGCAGCCATTCGTGAATGCATTAAAAAGAAAATTCTTTCTGATTACCTTACAAGAAAAGCCACGGAGGTAATAAACATGTTTTTAGACGGTTACGATTACAAACTTGATTTGGAAGTTCAAAGGGAAGAAGCCAGAGAAGAAGGACTAGAGGAAGGCCGAGAGCAAGGTCTTAAACAAGCTACCATCCAAAATGCTCGCAGCCTTTATGCAAATGGAGTCTCCAAAGACATAATCTCAAAATCACTAAACTTACCTATAACAGAATTAGAAGAAATTCTTAAAGAAGTATCGTAAATACAAGCTCTAACAAAACTAATAACTATAAAAAAAGAGGAAGCCGCAGCTTCCTCTTTGCATTTAAGAGCTATCTATATTCACGCAAAAATATCAACGAATATAAAAGCATTTTGCGGAAACTCAGAGTTTCCTTGTTAGCAGGTTGACCGTAAAAATTAATCAGTAATTTTATAATATATCTCTTTACCTGTTTTTGTCAAATTCTTTTTAAAATGTTGTATTTTAATGATATAATATTACTAAGATTTAGATACGGAGACTTTTTATGAAATTGGATAAATGGCGATTAGGGTTAGATTTAGGTACAAATTCAATTGGCTGGAGTGTGTTTTCTCTTGATAATGATAATAATGTTGTTGAATTAAAAGATTTAGGTGTAAGAATTTTCTCTGATGGAAGAGACCCAAAAACAAAGGAACCTTTAGCAGTTGCAAGACGTTCAGCCCGTTCACAAAGAAAAATTATTTATCGTCGTAAGCTTAGAAGAAAACAAACCTTTAGATTATTACAAGCACAAGGTCTTTTTCCGGCAACAAAAGAAGAATGTTTAAAACTTAAAGAATTAAACCCTTATGAATTAAGAATCAAGGCTCTAGACTCAAAACTAGAAACATATGAATTAGGAAGAGCTTTATTTAACATGTCTGTTCGCCGCGGTTTTAAAAGCAACAGAAAAGATGGCAGCCGGGAAGAAATAAATGAAAAAAATAACTCTGAAGAAATAAAATCTCAAGCAGATATGCAGACTCATCTTGAAAATGCAATACAAGAAAGTGGTTTTAGAACTATTACAGAGTTTCTGTATAATAAGCGGGATATAAACAAAGGACTTAGATTTGTTCCAAACAGAATGACATACTATCCAACCCGAAAAATGTATGAAGAGGAATTTGAACTGATTCGTACAGAACAACAAAAATACTATCCTCAAGTTGATTGGGATGCAATTTATAAAGCAATATTTTATCAGCGTCCATTAAAACCACAGGCACGAGGCTATTGTATTTATGAAACAAACAAAGAAAGAACATTCAAAGCAATGCCTTGTTCTCAAAAACTTAGAATTCTTCAGGATATCAGAAATCTTGCATATTATGATTCAACAACAAAAAAGAAAATAGAACTAAATGATGAACAGGATATTGTTTTATATGAACTGCTAAACTTAAAAGAAAAAGTCTCTTTTGACCAGATGAGAAAAGCCTTAAAACTTTCAGAAGCAAACTCATTTAATCTAGAAGAAAACCGAGATTATTTAATTGGAAATCCAACTGCTGTAAAAATGCGCAGCAAAAATCGCTTTGGCAAACTTTGGGATGACATTCCTCTTGAAGAACAAGATAAAATTATTGAAACCATTATAACAGCAGATGAAGATGATGCCGTATATGATGTAATTAAAAAATATAATTTAACGCAAGAACAGCAGGATTTTATTGTTAAAAACACAATTCTCCAAGCTGGAACAATTATGCTTTGTAAAGAAGTTTCAGAAAAACTTGTTGCAAGAATGGAAGAAATAACAGATTTAAAATATCACGAAGCCGTTCAATCACTTGGATATACTTTTTCTGACCAGACAATAGACAAATATGAATTATTGCCTTATTACGGAAAAGTTCTTGTCGGTTCCACAATGGGAGTAAACCCTTCTGAACCAGAATCAAATCCGGAAAAAAAATATGGAAAAATAAGTAATCCTACAGTACATGTTGCCTTAAATCAAACCAGAGTTGTTGTAAATGCATTAATTAAAGAATATGGAAAACCGACACAAATCGCAATTGAGTTGAGCCGTGATTTAAAAAATAGTGTTGAGCAAAGAGCCGAAATTGCAAGAAAACAAAATCAAAGGGCAAAAGAAAATATAGCGATAAATGATACAATTTGTGCCCTGTATAATAAAGTATTTCCCGGCAAAACTTTTTATCCAAATAGAAATGACAGACTTAAATACAGGTTATGGAATGAGTTAGGACTTGGTAATAAATGTATATACTGCGGAAAAGGAATAACAGGAGCTGAATTATTTACAAAAGAAATAGAAATTGAGCACATCTTGCCATTCAGCAGAACCTTGCTGGATTCTGAATCAAATCTTACCGTTGCTCACTCCAGCTGTAATGCTTTTAAAGCAGAACAGTCACCTTACGAAGCTTTTGGAACAAATCCAAAAGGATACAATTGGACAGAAATTGTTCAACGAGCAAATCAACTTAAAAATACCTCAAAGAAAAATAAATTTTCGCCAACCGCAATGGAAAGCTTTGAAAAGGATTCAAGTTTTATTCAGCGACAACTTACAGACAATCAGTATATAGCAAGAGCAGCGTTGCGTTATCTAAAATGTCTTGTTGATAATCCTGCTGATGTTTGGGCTACAAATGGAAGCATGACAAAACTTTTACGCGACAGATGGGAAATGGACTCTATCCTATGCCGCAAATTTACAGAAAAAGAAGTTGCAATTCTTGGACTCAAACCAGAGCAGATTGGAAACTATAAGAAGAATAGATACGATCATCGACATCATGCTGTTGATGCAGTTGTTATTGGTCTTACAGATAGAAGTATGGTTCAAAAGCTTGCTTCTAAAAACTCTCATAAATCTAATCGAATTGAGATTCCAGAATTCCCAATTCTCAAATTAGATTTAATTGAAAAAGTAAAAAATATTGTTGTAAGTTTTAAACCGGATCATGGGGCAGAAGGTAAACTTTCAAAAGAAACCTTGCTTGGTAAAATAAAAGTCCATGGAAAAGAGGTTTTTGTTTGCCGGGAAAACCTTGTTTCTCTTCCTGAAAAAAATCTAGATGATATTGTAGACGATAAAATTAAGCAACAAGTAAAAGAATATGTTTCAAAGAGAAAAGGCGATAAAATTGAAAATATCTTAACAGATTTTTCAAACGAAACCGGAATAAAAAAAGTACGCTGTATAAACAGGGTTCAAACTCCAATAGAAATAAATTCCGGAAAAGTACCTCGTTACCTTGCGCCTGAGGATTATTTTGCAGCTGTAATCTGGGAAATTCCGGGTGAAAAGAAAACCTATAAGGCTCAATACATAAGGCGCAATGAAGTAGAAAAGAATTCTAAAGGAATTAATATTGTAAAGCCTTCTGTTCTGGAAACTGGTAAACCTCACCCGGCCGCAAAACAAATCTGTCTGTTACATAAAGATGATTATCTGGAATTTAGTGATAACGGAAAGATGTATTTATGTAGAATTGCTGGGTATGCTGCTACAAACAATAAACTTGATATAAGGCCTATTTATTCCGTTGCTTATTGTGCTGATTGGATTTATTCAACCAGTGAAAATATGCTAAATGGGTATTGGAAACCTTCTCCTGGACAAAATTGGGTTTCAGTAAATGTACTTTTTGATAAACAAAAGGCTCACCCAATTACTGTTTCTCCAATTGGAAAGGTTTATCGCAAGTAAAAATCTCTATAATCATTAAATTTACAGTTTTTGTCGATAATTTAATGTGCTTAATAGAGTCTTAGAGATTGCAGAAGAAAATCGATATCTTTCTCTAAAGCGAGGTTTTATTGTCATCCAACAGGGTAACGAAGAACTTGGTTCGGTTCCACTGGATGATATTGCTGTTTTATTATTATCTGCACAAGGTGTAACAATAACAAAAAATGTTATAAATGCTTTATCAGAAAAAGGCTGCATAACTGTTTTTTGCGGCAAAAATTATACTCCCGTTAGTATGGTCTTACCAATTGCAAGTCATACTTATTTTACAAAAATCATAAAAACCCAGATTAATGCCTCAGAGCCATTACGAAAAAGAATCTGGCAAAAGCTTGTTATTCAAAAGATTAAAAATCAGGCTATGAGCCTTAAATTCTGCGGAAAAGATACAAATGTAGAATTGCTTAAAAATATAGCAAAATCGGTAAAGTCAGGAGATCCAGACAATCGCGAAGCTTATGCCGCAAGAATGTATTGGAAAGTTTTATTTGGAGATATGTTCTCTCGCGATAAAGATGGTGGAGACGATATTAATGCTTTGTTAAATTACGGTTATGCAATTATGCGTGCCTGTATGGCAAGAGCAATTTGTGCACATGGGTTAATTCCGTCTCTTGGTGTACATCATGATAATAACTTAAATCAGTTTTGCCTTGCAGATGATTTGTTTGAAATATACAGACCAATTGTAGATACCTTTGTTTATAAGCTCATAGAAAAAGGAGAAACGGAACTAAAACCAGAAACAAAAAAAGTATTAGCAAGTTTGTTAAAAGTGAAGGTTCATACTTCTGAAGGGGAAAGTCAGGTTGTGCAGAGTATGCAATATATGGCGTCTTCTTTTGTTAACGCATTAGAAATTGGAAAACCAAACATTGAATTACCCTCCTGGGAAGGAAATGAGGATGGAATTACCATTATTGAATAGGTATGAACTTATGTGGATGATTGTTCTATTTGATTTACCTGTTATAGAAAAAACAGAAAGAAAAGAAGCAACAAAATTCAGGAATTTTCTTTTGGATAACGGCTTTGGAATGATTCAATATTCTATATATACAAAACTGTTTTCAGGAAAAGATTCCTGTGAAAAATATTATAAACTCATACAACAGAACTTGCCGAGCGAAGGTAAAGTTGATATCATAACTATAACAGATAAACAATATGGAAACATTATCAGTTATCAATCGACCGAAAAAGTCGAAAAAAACAACCTGAACAACTCAGTTTATTCTAATTTTTTGTTAAAAAAAATACGTCTGATGCTACCTATTTCTTTATATTTTATAGAATTACATCAGACGTATTATAACTGATTAATCTTTCCGGTCAACCTGCAACAAAGCTTATGATTATGATTCATATTTTCCCATTATAACTGATTAATCTTTCCGGTCAACCTGCAACGTTATAAGTAGTGTATACACAGATTTTAGTATTATAACTGATTAATCTTTCCGGTCAACCTGCAACAAGTAGATAACTTAATTGATGAAACAAAAGATTATAACTGATTAATCTTTCCGGTCAACCTGCAACTGCGCCAAATAAATGCAGAAACAAAGGTCGATTATAACTGATTAATCTTTCCGGTCAACCTGCAACGATATGTTCATCACATTTACAACAATGATAATTATAACTGATTAATCTTTCCGGTCAACCTGCAACTTGGATGGCTATAGGGTATTAATATCCTATATTATAACTGATTAATCTTTCCGGTCAACCTGCAACTTATGATTTGTTAATAAGTTTAGATAATGAATTATAACTGATTAATCTTTCCGGTCAACCTGCAACTATCATGAATAGTTTATAAAAAGCCTTTTTATTATAACTGATTAATCTTTCCGGTCAACCTGCAACATGCTACGAAACAACAAAACTTCATTATAAATTATAACTGATTAATCTTTCCGGTCAACCTGCAACCAACTCTGGGAGTAAGCGGAACCATCATCGATTATAACTGATTAATCTTTCCGGTCAACCTGCAACCAGGATGCTATTGATGACTTGCAGGATCAGATTATAACTGATTAATCTTTCCGGTCAACCTGCAACATCAAACGTGCTGAACGTTCGGGAAAACTCATTATAACTGATTAATCTTTCCGGTCAACCTGCAACAAAGTGTTTTTAGGCAATATTTTCCTCATGATTATAACTGATTAATCTTTCCGGTCAACCTGCAACTGTCTATGCAGGTGTCAGCGATCCGCTGGCATTATAACTGATTAATCTTTCCGGTCAACCTGCAACATATGCGCCGTATATGTATTACATAACTGCATTATAACTGATTAATTTTTCCGGTCAACCGGACATCTGATTAAGAGGACCGGACTTTTACAATAGAGTATAAAACAATTATTCCACCGGATAACAATCATAGCCGGCGCTGCGGAGTTTGTCGGCGGTGCCGGTGCCGTCGTCTTTTACAAGCACTATAAAATAGGTGGTGCCGCTGGAACGGGTTTCGTTGGTGACGTAGGCGTTGAAGCCTTTTTGTTTTACTTCTTCGCAAAGGAGTTTGGCATTCGATTCTGTTTTGAAAAGTCCAAGCTGCCATTTTGTATTTTTAGCAGGAGTAGCAGGAGTTTCAGTTTGAACAGAAGTTGACTCGACAGAAATATCTTCTTTAAAAGTTCCGGTCCCCTGCTCAGCAACACCACTTTTTGGAACAAAGAACCAGAAGGGTGTTGGCAAAAGCTGAACGTCACCATTTACAATTGCGGCTTCGGTTGAGGCAGGATAATTTTTTACAATTTGTGACGACCAGGACTTATCACCTGTTACATACCATAAAGTTAAAAGAATTACAGGATGAACAGAGCTCATTGACTGAACCTTAAGGTAGGCTTTTAAAAGTTCCAGCGGCTCATTTAAATCATCAACATTTTCGGCACGGCAAAGTGCGCTCCACTGGGTATATAATTTTATGTAAGACTGAATTCCGGCGTCTTTAGAATTGCGGACAGCAGAATTCAAATAACTGTCTGCAGTAGGATAATCACCACAGCACAAAGCACAGCGGACAGCATCAATGACAAGCTGTTCGTTTGTTTTTTTAGGCATATCTTCGGCGTCGCCTGCGGCAATTCCCGCAGCAGTTGCATAACTTTTCTGAGCATCTCCATAAAGGGAAAGCTGTTCCTGCAAAGAAGCTAAAAATACATAAGCAGCACGTTTTTCTGTAGCAAGAGTAAGACCTTTAATCTGATCTTTTACATAGGCAACAGATTCTTCAACAGTAGATTTACGAACTGCCTGAGCTTTAATATCTTTTGCTTTTGCTTCTGCAAACAAGAGACTTGAAACAAATAATATCGATAAAATTGATAAAAACCTTTTAGTCATGAATTCTGTCTTCTATATTAACTACTTTATCGGTATTTTCTTTAGGCGACTCAATATTTGTTTTTACATCTGCTTCCTGCTTAGCTTTTGCGGCATGCTTTGCAAGCTTTTTATTTTGCTTTTCTTCCTTCTTCTGCTGCTTTTTTGCATAGTTCTTGGCATCGGCAATATCATTTTCGTGCGAAAGTCTTATGAATTTGGCAATAAGATAACATAAAAGAGAAAAAATGATTCCTGCGGCAAAGGCTATGAAAATTACAACAACTACAGATTTATCTGTATAGGTTTTAAAGAGCCATAAGGTACACACATTTGTAAGATTTTTGCCAATGAAAAAAGCTAAGAAAAGAATTATCAGTAATATAACAATTAATGCAGCTATCATAACTTGCCTCCTAATGGACCTTCAACTGGTTCTGGGGTCCTGCTTAGTTCACCTTTAAATGTATTGCCTTTTAACTCTGTTATTTTAACATTTACAAAAGAACCTATCAACTTTCTGTCGGCCTTAAATGCTATTTTTTCGTGCTGCTCTGTCTGCCCCAAAAGTTCTTCTTTACTATCGCGACTTACCCCTTCTGCAAGTACAAGGGCTATACCTCCTACCCTTTCGCGCATTCTTTCCTGGGTGTGCTGCAGCTGAAGATCTATTACACGCTGGAGCCGCTCCTTACGAATCTCTTCCGGAATCTGTTCCATTTTTGCAGCAGGAGTTCCTTCTCGCGGATTATAAAAATACATCATTGCACTTTCGTATTTTACAGTGCGCATAAGGTCCAGAGTCTGCTCAACATCTTCTTCTGTTTCGCCGGGGAAGCCCATCATGATATCTGTTGTAAGAGAAACTCCAGGAATCTTAGCCTTGATTTTTGCAACAAGCTCCAGATATTGTTCACGGGTATAACGGCGGTTCATTGCCTTGAGCACAGGAGTAGATCCATTTTGAACAGGCAAATGAATGTGGCGGCAGATAAGAGGCTCCGAAGCAATTACATCAATTACATCATCTGTAAAATCTTTTGGATGCGAAGACATAAAGCGCACCCAGCGGATTGTAGATTCAGTTTTACGAAGATGTTCTGCAATAATACGAAGAAGATCTGCAAAGTTTACGGTAGTGCCATCGAGCCCCTGCCCATGGTAACTGTTTACGTTCTGACCAATAAGTGTGATTTCGCGAACCTTGTGTTTTTTAAGAATATCAAGTTCCTGAAGGATTTGTTCAACAGGACGACTTATTTCACGGCCACGAACATAGGGAACAATACAGTAAGTACAAAAGTTATTACAGCCATGCATGATTGGGACAAAAGTAGAAAATGCTCCCGGCTCTGCAGAAACAGCGGCAAACTGGTAAGCCCCCGAATCATCCGGTACAGAAGCTACAATTCCATCGTCTCCAACACGCCCCTCTTCCACTGCTTCAATTATTTTTCCAAAATGATGCTTGGCATAAGTTCCCACTACAAAATCAACAAAAGGATAAAGCTCTCGGAACTTTGGAAGCAGACGTTCTGCCATACAACCCGTAACAACAACAGTAAGAGGCTTAGCCCCATCCTTCACATATTCAACAGCTTCATCTAAAAGCTTAGTTTTAGCACCAGTCTTTTTTTCGCGTACAGCCTTGAGTCCGTTTATCCAGCCAAGACGGCCCTCGATTCTTTCTTCGGCTGACTTTCTGATAGAACAGGTATTTACAACCATCAAATCTGCAACCTGGGCAGAAGCCGCAGCAGTCCACCCACGCGCAATCAAAAGCTGTTCCATCGAAGCAGATTCTGCAATATTCATCTCGCAGCCGTATGTTTCAAAATAATAAGTCATACAATCTATTATACAGATAGGCAAATGCGGGGGCAAGTCACCGTTGTTTGTAGGCTTTCTTGAACATAAAATAATTCAAAATCCAGGAAGTAATAATAAGAGCTACTGCAATAATGGTCATTATTGTTAGTCCATACAAACTTAATGGTTCAAACAAATCTGCCAGAGGTTTCGCAAAAAAGCTTACTAATATCATTGGAAGAATCTGGAAAACAAAGAAGCAGCTCCAGTTCAAAGCCTGAATAGAAATCCTTCCCCTGAAATTTGAAAAGTAAATCCTATTTTCATTATTGAAAAATTTTGCAGTCAGAGGGAACATTATCGAATTCGTAAAATATATGAAGAGAAAAAAGATAATCACGAGATAAAACATGCTCGAATTATATCCTTTGCCAAAGCAGATAAAAGAACCAGCCATAATAATCAAAATAAATAAAGTGTGGATACTTTCAAATAGGAAGGAAAGTTTAGTTGTATAAATTGATTTACTGAAAGGCAGCGTTTTTACAAAGCATGGTGAAGTTCTGTTAAAAAACATTCTGAAGAAAAATGCATTACAAGTTACCATCGAAAAAAGCCAGGCACAAACGGGATAAGCAGGAAAAACATTTTTATACTGGCACAAGCGTTTAAGGCAAACCAATAAAAAACATACAGTATCAAAAATAAAAACAAGCACAATGAAAGAATTTACCCCAGGATTATTTCTTGAATCCATCATGATTTTCCATGCTGCAATTTCTTTTTTTAATTTTGACTCTTTCATTTTTGCTCCTCCTCTGAATCAAATGCAGCTTTTACAATTTTGAGCCAGCGGTAATTTGAAAGAAACATGAGCCCCGGAATTGCAAAAGCAAGACAGATTACAAGGTACAGGCTGTTTGCACGCATAATAATAATATTCCATGCATTGTAAATAATCATAAGAATAACGCCTTTGAAAAACAGACCTGATATTTTTTTACTGGGAATAACGTATGGCAAAAGTGCAAAGGCAAAAAGAATATTTTCCTCATCAGCAATAAAAAGCATCAGAGTTTGTGCAGAAGGCTGACCACCCATCAACAAATACATCAGATAAACTAATGCAATAAACAAAATTCCAAAAACGCATTCCACAAAATAAGAAAAAAGATAGAACGACTTATATGCCTTAAATCTGTCTTTTACTGTCAAAAGATAGCAATCCGTTTTTCTAAAGGTCAATAATTTGCTTCCGAAGGTAATTGGTATAAACAAAAATCCAACTCCTATTCCACTTGCAAACAAAGAGGATTTTGCGGTCCAGAAGGACTGCTCCAAAGAAAGCGCATCCACGCTGGAGTTAATTCCCGTTACACTTACACGAAAAACAATAAGCAAGGCAACAAGCCAGATTAATCCGATTGTAATTGGAAATAAAATGCTTTTGCCAGTAACGATTTTGTAATTGTTTATAAAATTATTTTTCATAATCGCGCCTCCAGATATCCTATTCACCGCTTCGCAAAATCAAAATTGCAAGCTGCTGTAAGGTTGGAACTTCTACTGCAAAATGATCATCAAACTTATCTGAATTTTGTGTAAGACAAAGACCTTCTACAGTTTCTTCTCCACCTGTTTCATCATCAAAATAATAATGTTCCAGAATCGGCATAACTCCCTCTGCAAAAGCACGTGGCCCGTGAACATAACGATACTGTTCGCGTAAATCTTCTACAAAGCCCTGGGCAAGAACGCGGCCATGAGCAAGGAAGACAACATAATCAACTACGCTTTCCATGTCGGCAATGTTGTGGGTAGAAAAAAGAATGCTTGTTTCTCCGTTACCGTTGTTTATATATTCACGGAACTTTGAATTAAGAACATCGCGGATTACAGGATCCAAAGCGGCATCCGGTTCGTCAAGAATCATGAGCTTTGTGTCGCGTGCAAGAAGAGATGCAATTACAAGACGGGCACGGTTACCATCTGAATATTCCGAAAGCTTTTTAGGCTTGGCGGCATCAAGCTCGTAGCTCAAACCAAAGTCGCGGCAAATGCGTTCAAACTTTTCCATAGAAAAATTATCAAAAGCAAGCGACAAAGATTTTTTTACATTTTTTATTGTCCAGCTGATTGGAAAATATCTGTTTGCGGCGCACCAGGCAACCTGGTTTCTTGGCTCGCCCTTGTTCTGATCCAAGTCGGTGTATTTTTCAAGCCAGGTTATTTTGCCCTTGCTGCTTGTAATTCCGCCAAGAGCATCGAGCAGGGTTGATTTTCCCGCCCCGTTTTCCCCGACAATTGCAGTTGTAAAGCCCTGTGGGATTTCAAGGTTCAGAGGGCCTAAGTCAAAGCCGTCATAGTGTTTTTCGTATCCATCGATTTTAACTGCGGGTTGTATTGTTAGTCCGTTACGTTCCATTTTTTATTCTCCTGTCTGTAAAAGAGTTGCTAACATTTCTTTTAATTCATCATCTGAAATACCAGCAACCTTTGCTGAATTAATTGCATTTTGTAATTCCCTTTCTATAAGACGCAGATGCTGCTCGCGCACAAGCTCAAGATTCTGCGGATTTACAAAATATCCTTTTCCCTGAACAGCAGTTACGAGGCCCTCTTCTGCAAGAATCTCGTACGCCTTCATTGTTGTAATAACACTGATTTTAAGCTCCTGCGCCAGTTCACGAATAGAAGGCAGAAAGCTTTGCGGCGGCATTTTTCCCGAAAGAATCTGCTCGCGGTATTGCGATGCAATCTGTTTGTAAATTGGCTCACTTGAATTCTGAAGTATTTTCACAACGCCTCCTTGTATGTTACTTTTGGTTAACCTTCTGTATATAACTGTTTATATAACAGTATAACAGTTAAGTCAAGTAAATTTTTATATTTTTGGTGATTTTTTGCGTAATCTGGAAAGTTTTTTACCTATTTTCTAGGCGGATTTACGTGAGTATTTAATAAAAAAGATGCGAACTCACGTAAACAGACAATCTCTGATATTATTCACTTTTCAATTTACGTGAAGATTTGCTGTTTAGTATGAAAAATCACGTAAACAAATAACCTCTGATAATATTCACTTTTTAATTTACGTGAGATTTTACTATTCTGGTTCAATACTCACGTAAAAACAACAGCTTTTCATAAACCCAGAAGTATAATTGTTCCTAATTATTAAGAACATAAAAAAGATTACGTGAGTTTGAGCCCGAACAGACAAATCCTCACGTAATAGAAAATTAATTCCAATAATTTTATTAAATAATTACGTGAGTTTTACCACCTTTCTCTCAAAACTAACGTAAAGAAGAAAGGGCTTCCGCATTATAAATAAAATATCACTATTATAGTGGCTCCCAGTCACAAAACGGAGGTCAAAACCGCGGCTAGCCGCTTGCCGCTGACTGTTGTAGTGGAACTATTAAATGCCGCTCCCGCGGCATCAACAGTCAGAGTCATTTTGCCCTCCGTTTTGTTCCTTCGCGCACTAGATTTTATTTTAATATTTTTAATGCGGAAGCCCTGCCCATAGGCCCACTATATCATTTCCCATATTTATTCTATAATTACCCCATGCGCGACATTCAAAACGAAACAGACACAAGAAAAATTCCATTACAGAAAGTTGGTGTAAAGGGCGTACGCTATCCGGTTACAGTCCTTGATAAAAATCATAAAGAACAGCAGACAACTGCCACCGTAGATCTTTTTGTAAATCTGCCCCACAATTTTAAGGGAACACATATGTCGCGCTTTATTGAAGTGTTTCATAAATATCATCAGGATATAACGATGCAGCACTTTTTAGATATGCTTGAAGAAATGCGCAAAAAACTGGACGCCCAGCAGGCCTTTGGAACTGTAAGCTTTCCTTACTTTATAGAAAAAAAAGCCCCTGTTTCGCAAGCCGCCGGAATTATGGAATATAACTGTTCTTTTGAAGGCACTGTAAGCGCAGACGAACGAAAATTTTACATTACTATAGAGGTTCCTGTAACAACGCTCTGTCCCTGCTCCAAAGCCATAAGTGAGTACGGAGCCCACAACCAGCGTGGCAAGGTAAAAGTAAAGCTTCTCTATTCTGAATTTTTCTGGATTGAAGATATTATTGAACTTATAGAAAAATGTGCTTCTTCCCCACTCTATTCCCTTCTCAAACGTCAGGATGAAAAATATGTTACCGAGCACGCCTACGACAACCCGCGCTTTGTAGAAGATGTTGTACGTGAAGTTTACACAGCCTTAAGCAAACACAACTTTAAGTGGTTCAGCGTTGAGGCCGAGAATGAAGAAAGCATACACTTTCATAATGCCTATGCGTATACGGAATACGGCCCTTCGACAGGCTCAGGGACCACAAACTAACGGGCTGCACTTTCCAGGGTATTCTGCATGAGCATTGCAATTGTCATTGGACCAACGCCGCCCGGAACCGGTGTAATAAACGAAGTTTTTTCTACTAAATCATCAAAATCACAGTCGCCGATTAAACGGAAGCCGGACTTCTTGCTGGCATCAGGGATACGGTTTACACCAACGTCAATTACAACAGCACCTTCGCGAACCATATCACCTGTCAAAGTATGAGGGTGTCCGGAAGCAACTACAATAATATCTGCCTGGCGGGTAATTTCTGCCATATTTTTAGTTCCGGTGTGGCACATTGTAACAGTACAGTTTACATCTTTACGGGCAAGAAGAATGCTTACAGGTTTACCAACTATATTTGAGCGGCCAATTACAACTGCATGCTTTCCGCTGGTTTCAATTCCCATTTTCTTCAATAAAACAATAATTCCGTGAGGTGTACATGGCAAAAATCCCGGACGGCCAATCATGAGGTTTCCTACGCTTACAGGGTGGAAGCCGTCTACGTCTTTTGAAGGGGCAATTGCCATAATAACCTTGTCTTCATCAATATGTTTTGGCAAAGGCAGCTGAACAAGGATTCCGTGAACAGATGCGTCTGCATTCAAAGAGGCAATGAGCTCAAGCAATTCGGCTTCGCTGGTGCTTTCCGGCAGCTGAATAGACCTGTCTGCCATACCAACTTCCGCCAGAGCCTTGCGTTTACCGGTTACATAAGAAACACTTGCAGGATTTTCACCAACCAGAATCACTGCTAAACATGGCAAAATGCCCTTTTCCTTTAATTGGCTAACCTTTGCGGCAACCTCTGCACGAACATCTGCGGCAATCTGCTTTCCGTCAATTATAACTGCGCTCATTCTGTAACCTCTTGTTATTTCTTTCGTTTTTATTGATAAACAGTCCAAAAAACTGTATTATTTACGTAGTTACGCCCCTTCTACAAGCTCAGGGGCCACCTATTAAGAATATTATAAAAACACGCTTGGAGCAATATGAAACGCTTTATTTCTTTGTTATTAATTTTCGTTACATTTTCAATGTGCCTTTTTGCAGAAGAAGATGATTATTTTGACGATGACCAATACTATGACGATGTATATGTTTATTCACAAAACGGAGCAGGAGACCAGTTCCTTAAAATAAACCTTGGAGCAATTTTTCCACTCAATTTTCATGGTCAATTAAAGCCGGGCGGAAAAGCTACTTTAGGTTTTTACAGATTCCTTACAGAAAACATTGCTGTAGGTGGTGAAATTTCTGCTACTTACAGTGTCTCGATTGGTGAAAAAATTCTTGTAATGCTTCCGCTTACAGGCGGCATTATGTATCAGCCTTATATTGGAAAATTTGAATTCCCGATTTTTGCCGAAATTGGTGTGGCAAATACAACCTGGCAAAACATGGAGCATTTTCCTTCTCTAGTTACAAGGCTTTCTGCCGGAGCATATTACAGAATTACAGACTCTATTTCTTTTGGACTTTCTTCAGAATTTTTGTGGAATCCACAGTGGTTCAAAGATTCTTCTATGAATTATAACGGATTATTCCAAACAGCAGAAATCGGTCTCAGATATCATTTCTAGGATAAAAGGGAGAATACTCATATGAAAAAATCAATTAAAAATCTTGCACTTGGACTTCTCCTTGCTTTTACAGCACTTTCTTTTATTTCCTGTGGTCATGAGCCTGTTTTTTATGGCATCATTCATGATGTTGTACCGGAAGCTGCTTTAGTAAACGGAAACATCACTTCTATTGTTCGATGTACTGTTAATTCTGAAGAATACCTTTTTCTTTCAAATGGTGGTGCCCTTCAGTATAAACCACTTGATTCTTCAAAACATGGAGAATGGAAATCTGATGGTATAAAGCTTCCATTCAAACTTCATCATTATAATTATTATGCAACAAGCGGCGAAGGAATTGGTCATCAGGGAGAACTTGTTCACCAGGTACTTGCAGACGCTTCAAATATTTATGTTTTTACAGCAGACTTTGAACAGAATGATCAGTATGGTGTTGTTATGCCAAAAGCATTCCATTTGTGGGCAAAACCATTAGATTCACTTTTTAATGGCTCCTCAGCCGACTGGGTTGATATTGTTGAGACACACGACGAATATTTTAAGTTTAGTCTTAATGTTAAAGAAACAGAAGTTGAACTTGATTTTTCTTTCTTCTTTACAAATACTCCAAAACAGGCACACAGAAAAGCTTATCTTGCCGTAAAAGCTTCTGATGCTTTTAAGTATTATGAATTGAATGGTGCTGCGGATCCTCTTGACTGTACCTCATCAATAACTGCTGCTAATAAGATTCAGGTTTACGATAAATCAACAAAGATAAATTCTGCCTTCTACCTGGGAAGTGATTTATATTTTTCGGATTCGCTTGTTGTTATAACAAATGAAACCAAGGATGATAATTCGACATTTGCCTGTCTTGCAGGAATGAAATCAAATTATTATACAACCTCCGATTTGTATATTCTCACATCCGGGGTCCTTAATAAGGAAGAAAAAATTTCTGCAAGTTCTCCAATTGCGTCACTTGCAGTTACAGCAGACTCTCTTATCATAGGAAAAGGAAGTTATGGCGAAACATATACTTCAACCGGTGGTCTTGAAAGAGTTCTTATAACAAATAACCTTCCAGAAACAGAAATAAAAGGCTTTACAAATAATGCACAGTATCAGATTACAACATCTTATATAGTTCTTGCCTTACTTTGTACAGATCCTACACTAAACGAAGCAGATGCAAATCTTTATGCAACAGTTTCTTATAGAGGTGCAAGCTCTTCTTCTTCGGCTTCATACACCAATGTTGGTCTTTGGTCATACTACCCTACACGAGGAAATTGGAACAGAGAATAAAAGCGTTGGGTGGGAAAGGCAGCGCAAAACAAATTGGATACTTTATTTGAACAGGTAAGAAACGAAACAGAACCTCTTGCTGCCAGAATGAGGCCTCGCAATCTTGATGAATATATTGGTCAGGATCATATTGTAGGAAAAGGCCGTCTGCTTCGTCGTGCAATTGCCGCAGACCAGCTTACATCTGTAATTTTTTATGGACCTCCGGGAAGCGGTAAAACAACACTGGCCCGTGTTATTGCAAATCATACCCGCTCACATTTTCTTACTCTAAATGCAGTTCTTACAGGTGTTCAAGATATACGTAATTCAATTAAACAGGCAGAAGATTATTACAAGCTTTACGGCAAACGTACAATTCTTTTTGTTGATGAAGTTCACCGCTGGAATAAAAGCCAGCAGGATGCCTTGCTGCCCTGGGTAGAAAACGGAACAATCATCCTTATTGGTGCAACTACAGAAAATCCTTTTTTTGAAGTAAACAAAGCTCTTGTTTCGCGTTCACGTGTTTTCCAGCTAAAACCGCTCACTTATGAGGATTTGTATAAAGCCGCAAGCATGGCAATTAAAGACACAGAACGTGGTTACGGTCACTGGGATGTTGAATTTGAAGAAGGTGCTCTTGAGCATTTGATTGAAACAGCAAATGGCGACGCCCGTTCCCTTTTGAATGCGCTCGAGCTTGCAATTGAAACAACGCCCGAACAATGGAAGCCACATGCCCAGCCACCCGTTCCCGCTTACGGTTCAAAAATTTATATAAGCAAAGAAGCTGCCGAAGAGTCCATTCAAAAAAAGGTTGTTTTATACGACCGCGACGGCGACTATCATTACGATATTATTTCGGCCTTTATAAAATCCCTGCGGGGACGTGACCCTGATGCTGCCTGTTACTGGCTTGCAAGAATGGTTGCAGCCGGAGAAGATCCTCATTTTATTTTCCGCCGCATGCTTATTTCTGCCTGCGAAGATACCGGACTTGCAGATCCAAATGCAATAACAGTAGTAAACTCCTGCGCCCAGGCCTTTGACCGCGTTGGACTACCCGAAGGACGATACTTTTTAGCACATGCCGCCCTCTATCTTTCTACTGCACCAAAATCAAACAGCAGCATGGCATTTTTTGATGCTCTTTCTGCTGTTGAAAAAGAAGATGCCGAAGTTCCAAATCACCTGCGCGACAATAGCCGTGATGCAGAAGGCTTTGGACACGGAGCAGGCTACCTCTACCCTCATGCTTACCGCGACCACTGGGTTGCCCAGCAGTATTTGCCAGACACTCTTATGGGGCGTGTATTTTATACACCAAGCACCCAGGGCTACGAAGCAAGTATCCGAGAAGGAGTTTTATCCCGCAGGGAAATTCAAATTGCACAGATTCTTGAAAAATCGCAGAGCACTGAAGATTATACAAGCGAAGAGCTTGCAACCTCACCGGAAACAACAGGTTCAATAAATGTTTACAAAAAGCCTGATGCTAAAGAAAAATCAGAGTTTGGTGTTTCTCCTATAAGCGAATGGTGGGTAAACGAGCACTTCAAAAACGGCGAAGTAAAGAAAGAAGAAAACCTTACTTTTAGTCCAGTGAATGCAGCAAACGAGCTTGTATTTGACAGGGCAGAACGTTTCTGGCGCCAGAGGCTTGATTCTAACAGAGCAGATATTCTTCTTCAAATCCGCGACACAATGATTTCTATGGCACAGCTTATGCGCCACCACCGGAGTCTTGTATGGAATGCAGATTCAGGTTTACTGCTTTGGGACATTGCGCGAAAAACTCCGGAAGGCGTAACCTGTGGTGTATGTAAAACCGAAAAAGGCAAGCAGATTCTTGAACAGTATGGACGTACTCTTGGAGACCTGGACAAGCCTATTTTGCAAACCCGAGGAGAATCCTTTAGCACAGACTTTTTAACCCAAAAGGATTTTTATAATGTGCTTGTAAATTTCCAGTATAAGGGTGCAATTTTTGACAGGCTTTTCTTTACAGATCCTTTTGCAAGTGAGCCTTCAATTATTGCTCTTGCCGAAGCTGCAAATGCAGTTCTTACTCCTCAAAAATATGAAGAAGCAGAAAGTGAAAATAATGATATAACAGAAGATGCTCAATCTGCAGCACACAAACAAGATGAAGATTTTACATATGAATCTCCACTGGCACCTGGTTTTAAAATTATTATATCGCAGAAGATTCCATGCAAGGGTCAGCATATAGGCGAGCTTGTACGTAAGCAGATTCTTACACCGGAAAGCATTGAACCATTTGCTGCAATTTTGAACAAGATGGAAGATGCCGAACAGGAATTCTTTGGCGACAGAGAAAATCCGCTTTTTTCATGGGACGGACTTTTTATTGCAAACACCTTCCGCAAAAAAGGCTTTAATGTAAAAATTGCAACTCAGGAACTTAAAGAAAAACGACGCATAAGTCCGGCCGAAATTGAAAAATGGTTTACCCCGGAAACTTCTGCCTATGGTGCAAAAATGTGCAGTGCAGTTGGAAGTGCCGACTTACAGAAAATCGTAAATCTTTTAATTTCGGCCTGCGACAAAACTGTTTTTGATTGGAAGAGTGAGATAGCTTTCTTTACGATAGAGCATTAAACTCCCGACAGTACCTCACAACGACACGACGACACACGACCACACCCCTTGACAGAATCTTCAAAATTTGGAAAATATAATTTATGAAATTTAACTCTTTGGTCAAAGTCGTATCAGTCCTCGTCGTACAGGTTAGCAGATAACCGGGAGTGAATGATATATTTTGGCTGAAGCAAAAATATAAGAAAGAAGCTCTCCGGTAAGGGGAGCTTTTTTATTTTATACACGGTGGTTAAACTTGGCAAAACCACCGTAACAGGAGATTTATAATGAAATACACTGGCGCACAAATCATTGTTAAGTTACTGGAAATGTATGGTATTGAAACTGTAGCGGGAATTCCGGGAGGCTCAATTCTCCCTCTTTATGACGAACTCAACCGCTCTTCAATCCGACACGTCCTTGTGCGCCACGAACAGGCTGCCGGATTCATTGCCCAGGGAATGGCTCGTTCTACCGGTAAGCCTGCAGTTTGTCTTGCAACATCAGGTCCTGGTGCCATGAATCTTCTTACAGCAATCGCCGATGCCCGCGCAGATTCTATCCCAATCATCGCAATTACAGGACAGGTAAACACAAGTCTCATCGGTACAGATGCTTTCCAGGAAGCAGACACCTTTGGCCTTTCCTTCCCTATTACAAAGCATTCTATTTTAATTAAGACTCCTTATGATTTGCTTGATGCAATTCCAAAGGCTTTTGAGATTGCTTCCAGTGGCCGTCCGGGTCCGGTTCTCATTGATGTTCCACGCGACGTTCAGCTTAAGGAATGCGATTTTGACACCTGGCCTGACATAAAAAAAATCCACCTGCACGACATCCGCTTTCACACTCCTATTGACGAATATTCAGAGAAAATGGGTAAGATTACAGACCTGCTGGCCAAGGCAAAACGCCCGGTTCTCTACTGTGGTGGTGGCTGCGATTCAGAAGAAGCTGCAAGCGGTATCAAGGCCTTTATTCAAAACTATAAGCTTCCTGTAGTAACAAGTCTTATGGGCTTAGGCTGCGTACCAGAAAGTTCCGATTGCTTTATTGGAATGGTTGGTATGCACGGAAACCACGCCGCAAACGTTGCAATGCATGACTCTGACCTGGTAATTGCCGCCGGTGTTCGTTTTGATGACCGTGCTACAGGCCTTGTAAGCAAATTCTGTCCTGATGCAAAGATTGTTCATATTGATATTGATGCAGCAGAAGTAGATAAAATTATGGAAGCCTTCATTTCTGTAGTTGCAGATGTTGAATCTGTATTCCCGGTTATTGCACAGCTTGTAAGCGAAAAGTCAATTAAAAGTGATGAAAACTGGCTTAAAAAGATTTCTAAACTTAAAACAGAATGTCACTCTGTAGACTGCGGCCGTCCTAAAGGTGAAAAGCTTGCAAACCCAAGAGAAATCATATCTAAGATTCCACAGCTGGCATGCGAAGCAGGACTTGCCCAGGATGAACTTATTGCCACAACAGACGTTGGACAGCATCAGATGTGGGCTGCCCAATACTACCCGGTTGAACGCCCAAGAAGCTTTCTTACCAGCGGTAGTTTAGGCACAATGGGCTTTGGACTTCCTGCTGCTATCGGGGCTTCAATTGCAAATCCTGATAAGAGGATTGTCTGCTTCTCTGGTGACGGTTCCATTA
>CAMNDY010000036.1 GCA_946535985.1 uncultured Treponema sp.
GCGGCTTGAGTGGTATCATCTGGAAGATCAAAAGAGTCATCTTCTGCAATAGTCTCATCTGCCGGTGCAGCCTCAGTCTCTTCCGGCATATCAAAATCCATGTCTGGAAGGGTATCGTCAGAACTTATTTCATCAGCGCCTGTGTCATCAGCAACAAAGCCGGAAGATTCGTCTACAGGGGCAGTTGTGTCATCACCTAAAGTAAAATCATCTTCTGTAATTGTTTCGTCTGCAGCTTCTTCGCTAATTTCTTCGGCAGGCTCTTCAACAACTTCTTCTGTCGGCTCTTCATCTTTTTTATTGTTTGCCGCAATAATTCCTGCCGCAGCCAAAAGACCTGCTCCTGCTACAACGCCTGCTGCAACTGCACCACTGTTATCTTTTTCGTCTGTTTCTTCTGCAGCTTCTTCTACAGGTTCTTCTACAGGTTCTTCTACAGGTTCTTCTTCAACAAGAGGTTCTTCAACCGAAGTTTCTTCAATCTGCTCTTCGCCCGAAATAGAATAATCATCGGCAACAAGGCGTTCTTCTGCTGTTCTTGAAACGAGAGTAATCTGCGAATTACTTGTTGCTCCGGTTTCGGGGTCTGCAATAGAAGCAGAAAGCTCCCCGTTTTCGTCCAGACCAACATCAAATGAAATGCTTGGCTCTCCGTTTTGATGAGCGTTGAGATTTTCGATTTTTAAGGTATCAATATATTCGGCATCATCCATAGAACAGGTTTTTGAACGGTACAAATCAACCATAACGCAAGTCTGATTATCATTTGCGGTAGTGAGTTCAAGTTTTTTTGTTTGAGCAGAACCTTCTTCCATAATAGGATAGAAAGACCCGTCTGCAAGTTTTATACCAACAGTTCTCATAGATAAACCTCTTTTTTGAATGATGCTTTTTTAATTATATGAATTACTGATAAACGTATTCCGACATAGAAATGAGTTCGTTTACAGTTGTTCCAAATTTCTGTGCAATATTATATTCAGAAACTTTAGAAGCATTTCCACCGGCATCATATTTGATAATAAGGCGGTTCGTTACCTGCTTTGCATTATCGTATGTTGTGATTTCTGACAAGGTTCCGTTTGAAGCATAGCGGAATACTTTTCTGTCTGAAGTTTCTGCAAATGTGTCATAAGTTGAAAGACTTTCCAATCTTCCGTCTTCTGAATATGTATAGGTTTCCTGAAGATCAAGTGAGCCGTCTGCTGAATATTCAAAAATATCCTGAACTTTTCCGGCCGGATTGTATTTATAAACAATCTTCCAGATTAATGCACCGTCGCTGTCATAACCTGTTTCATCAGCAAGTTTTCCATCTGTGTATTGGAAAATTGTCTTGGCACGCAAGAGACCGTTCTTGTCATATTCAGAAACATCAGTTTTAAGGCCATTTGAATAAGTAATTACGTTTTTCCACAAAAGCTTTGAGTCTGCATCATAAGCATTCTGTTCTGTAAGATTACCGTAAACATCATATTTGTTTGCAGTCTTTGAAATAACAGCATCACGTGGTGTGAGTTCGGTTATTTCAATTGCTCTACCGGCATTGTCCCTTGTTGTTACTGTTTTAAGAACTGGTGTTCTTGTAAGGTTTCCGAATTTGGAACCAATATCATAATCTGTTTGAATGAGGGTTTTTACATTACCGTTAATCTGTACATAATTAAAAATATCCAGAGCAAAGAGCGAAAGACTCATTGCAGCCACAGCCATAAATGCAATTATTTTTTTCATATTTCCTCCGTATATATATGAAAGATTTATTGTCAAATATTATAAGATATTCTATTATAACACATAATATAAAAAAATGGGAGATATTTTTTGAATATCATTCAGTGGAAGGCTTTTTGTGAATTTCGCTCTGCTTTTAAGCAAAAAATTCTTGAATGGAATGAGCTTGTACCCGACTTGCCGGATTTGCAAAAAAAAGCGGCTGAACTTGCAAAAACTCCAGAATATCCCTTTGAAAATCCTATAGTTTATAATACCGATCTGGATAAGCTCACCGCCGAAGATGATATAAAACTGATTGTAATTGGCGATAATCCCGGTAAAGATGAACAGCTTACAAAAAATCAGAGATATTTGTGCGGGCAGGCAGGTAAGCTTGGCGAGGGATTTTTTAAAAAGCATGAGGAGCTTGGAATAGACTTCAGACGCAATGTGATTATTTTGAATAAAACACCTGTTCACAGTGCAAAAACGCTTCAGCTTAAAAAAATCATGGAACTTGGTGGAAAGCCTGCGGCCGATTTGATTTTAGAGAGTGAGCGCTGGATGGCCCGGGAAACAGCACGCCTTCATCAAAAACTTGGAAATACAGATTTGTGGCTTGTGGGATATTCAGAATTAAAAGAAGGACATTTTTCTGAACCCTATCGTGAAGCTTTTAAAGCCGCCTATACAAATGCCCCTGAACAATGGAACAAAGTCTACGTCTACCAGCATTTTTCCATGAACCGCTTTTCCATAGACCTGAACGAGTTTTCCAAACAAAATCCCGCCTTGCCCCTAAAAGAACAACTTTCTGCATTAGGACTCCGGCACAAAAACGAAATTTTTTCTATTTGTTTGCAGTAATTTCGTTGACGTTTGCCTCTTCCTGTTTTGGAAGCTCGCGTCCATCAAGTGCAGCAATTTCTTCTGCAAGCTTTTTGCGGTTGATTGCTCTGTTTGTGTAGTGAATAACGCTGAAGAAGATTACCATAAAGATAAAGCCTTCGAGCAGCATAGCAGTTCCCTTAAGTTTTCCAATAAAGAATGAAAGGATAACCATTGTACAAAGCAAAAGCTGAATAAATACTATTAGGCGAAGAGCCTGGCGTTTTGTGTAGCCTATATTTAAAAGCTTGTGATGTAAGTGTGCACGGTCCGGTGACATGATAGGGCGTTTGTCGCGAAGACGTCTCCAGATTGCTGCAACTGTATCAAATACAGGGAAAGCTGTAAGAATAAGCATGATAAGGAATTTGTTGTATTCAAAAATATCACTTGAAGAATAGAGTGGAATTGTTGCTACCATGAATCCCAGGAACTGACTTCCATCATCACCCATAAAGAGTTTTGCAGGTGGCCAGTTAAAGCAGAGGAATCCAAAAATTGCACCGCCAAGAATAAAGCACAAGCCTGCTTCCATGTTGCTCGAAAGGGCGTAGAGAACACCCAGAGTTACAACTGCCGAAAATGAAAGGGAACCGCAAAGACCATCAAGTCCGTCTATGAGGTTATAGGCATTTATAACACCAACAATCCAGCCGAATGTAAGAATAAAACTTATTGGAGTAGGTAAAACCCATCCAAAAATCTGAGTGAATCTATAGCCGTTGAAAGTTACCAGAGCAGATGCCGCAAGCTGTACTATAAGCTTAACAATTGCAGGAAGGGTGAGAATATCATCAAGAAGTCCAAATACAAAAATAATAAGCCCCGCAATAAGAATAGGGAGGCTTTTCATTGTGCTGAGCTGTTGATTAAAAATTAAATAAAGTGCAGCGGATGTTATAAAAGCAAAAGCAATTCCCACGCCACCAAGTCTTGAAATGTTTCCGCTGTGAATTTTGCGGGCATCCTGGTAATCGTAAAGATTGTGTTTGTTGCAAAAATGAATGATTATCGGCATTGAAATTAAAGAGAGAACAATAGAAAGGAGGATAAACAAACTCATTTTTAACATTAATATAATAATAACAGTTTCTGTGTATAAAAACAAGATAATAATGACTTTTTTACAAATAACTTGTATAGTTTTTTATTATGAGCACAAGAGCAGGAACATTATTTGATATCTCAAAAGTACCGGCTGATACTGCTGAAATCCTGGAAAATTTTGATAAAATCATTCAGAATATAAGGCCTTTGAACAGCAGACAGTTACAGCAGCTGCCTGAAAATATCCGTTCACTTTCTCACCAGATGACAGATGACCGTGCTGCCCGCAGACTTGGTTATATGAATGAAAATGCTCAGTTAAGTTCTTATGTGCGCTATTTTACCTGGTGGAATCTTGTGCGACTTACACGCCTTTTTTCTAATTTACCTGCGCAAAGTTTTCCCCAGGGGGACGAAGTCTGCCTTGATCTTGGAAGCGGCCCCCTTACTCTCGTAACTGCACTTTTTCTTGCAAAACCAGAACTTCGTACACGCAATCTTACCTGGTATTGTCTTGATGTTTCTGCAAACAGTATGGCCTTGGGCGAAGATATTTTTCTTTCTGTTTGTGCAAAGCTTAATTGTAATCCCTGGAAAATTATCCGCGTAAAGGGAAGTTTTGGTGCGCCTATAAAAGAAAAGGCTTCGTTTATAACCTGTGCAAATATGTTCAATGAACTTGATCAGGCAAGCGACATGCCTCCGGAATTTAAGGTAAAAAAATATTATGACCAGCTTGTGCGATATTCAGAAAAGGAGGCACGCTTCCTTTTGATTGAGCCGGGAGTTCCAAAAGCAGCCCGCACCCTTACACTTTTTCGTGACAGATTTTTAAAAGCAGGCGCTTGTCTTGTGGCTCCCTGTCCTCATGCAGAGGCGTGCCCTATGAGCGGCTTTAAGGCCTATACCGGCAGTAAGAATAAATGGTGTAACTTTGCCTTTGACACAAGTGATGCTCCAGCCCGCTTAATAAAGCTTTCTCTTGCAGCAAAGCTTCCTAAAGAAAGGGCAACCTTGAGTTTTATTTCTGTGGTCCCTGTCCTTCGACAGGCTCAGGAACCGCACGAAGGGCCACTCTCCCACAAATCCTCAACTTCTTTAATCCGCATAACCTCAGACGAATTCCGTCTTCCAAATTATATGAGCGGTTATTATGCCTGCACAGAACACGGACTTGCGTTAGTACAAGTTCCAAGCAGCAACAACACTCGACTTCCAAAACCAACGTTCCGTCCAGCCTGCGGCGATTTAATTGAAGTTAAAAAAATAACGCCGGACTCTCTCCCAAGGGACGAAAAATCCGGCGCAGTTATAATTAAATTATAATATTTGTCTAGTCTCTTTTAAGAATCCAGCCTACAAGAGCAATAATCCAACCTGCTAAAATTAAATAGAAACCAATGCTTGGAGCAGAATTAGTTATTTTTGCAAGTCCTTTTCCAATTTTTTTAGCAGCGTCACTTGTGTTAAAGAAAACATAAGCTCCGCCTGCAAATGAAACAATTAAAGAAACAAGTTTCAGAAGACCAACTGATTTAACTTTAACAAAACAAAGAACAATACCTGCAATTGCTCCGAGAAGTGTCAGAATTACACCAATTTTACGAACAGTGTTTCCATCGTCCTTTAAATAACTAATTGCAGAAGCACCGTTAGCATTTCCACCGAATGCTGTCCACAAAGGCAAGAAACAACCAATAGCAACTAATGCTAAACCAATAAGATAAAGATAGCTAACAACACTATTTTTCTTTCCCATAATAATACTCCTTGTTAATAAAATTATGTATTCTTAATTATACCACAGAATTTTGAAAATGATAGAGAAAAAATTGTTTTTGGAATCAATATATGCAGTAAAAATGATTCACATCATTTTAAAACTTTTGTTTGTGTATTTTTGAAACTGTGGTAAAATTATAAGTAGACTTTATGTTTGGAAACCCTGAAACTGTAAAAAAGGCGATGGTTCTCTTAGCAGGTCACAATTCTGAAGAAGAAAAAACTCTTTCGGAAATTGTGCAGAAAACCTATGGGGTTGTTTTTGCAGATACAGAAGAAGAAGTTCTTGCCATATTACAAGACAAAGCCAATGTTATATCTGCTGCTATCATTTCGTCAGAAAAGGCCTTGTCTATTTTGCGCAGCGTCAGGCTTATTCCTGCTCTTGAGGATTTTCCGGTTATTATAAGTACCAGTGGTAGTAATGCAGAATTAGAAAATGAACTCTTAGAGCTTAATATAGTTGATTTTTTAAAAGAGCCCTTTGATCCACGAAGAGTTTTAAATCGTTTAAAAACAGCAATAAAACTTTACAATGCAGACAGAATTATTTCAGAACTTGAACGCGATGAACTTACGGGGCTCTTTACACGCCAGGCCTTTTTGCGAAAAGCCGATAGAATCCGAAAAGAAAATCCTCATAAAAAATTTGCAGTTCTTGCTTTTGATTTTGAAAATTTCAAATCTACAAATACCTTGTATGGCGAAGCAAAATGCAATGAGTTTCTTGCCTATACTGCAAAGCGCTTAAAAGGACTTTTGCCAAAAGGAATTGCGGGTCGTTTTGGCGGCGACCAGTATATTTTGTTTTTTGATTTTGAAGGTCCGCAGGTTGATGTTGATCGTATTAAGCTTCTTACAAAAACAATTCTTGATTCTGCGCCAATTACACATCAGGTTGTAAAGACCGGTGTGAATGCTCCAATCAGACATGATCTTCCTTTTGTTGTTTGTTGTGACAGAGCCTTTCTTGCTATTCAAAAGATAAAAGGAATTTACGGAAAAGACATTGCTTTCTTTGAAGCAGATTTGCAGAAGCAGTTATTGGATGAACAGCACATAAATGAAACAATGGAGTCGGCCCTTGAAAATGGAGAGTTCAAGGTTTTCTATCAGCCAAAGCATGAATCTATAACAGGAAAGATTGTCGGTGCCGAAGCTCTTGTCCGCTGGGATCATCCTGAATATGGATTTATGGGGCCTGGTCAGTTTATCCCGATTTTTGAAAAGAACGGATTTATTACAAAGCTTGATATGTTTGTTCTTGAACAGGTCTGCAAAGATATAAAAAAATGGAAAGCAAAAGGATATACAATAGTTCCTGTTTCTGTAAATGTTTCGCGCCGTGATTTTCTTGAGCCGGGCTGTATAGACAAGCAGTTCAATATTATTGATTCTCATGGAATTGAACATGCCTATCTTCATATGGAAGTAACAGAATCGCTTTATTCCGAAAATACAGAAATAATTATTTCGCAGCTCAAGAGGGTTCAGGAACTTGGCTTTATGATTGAGATGGATGACTTTGGTGCAGGTTATTCTTCTCTTGGACTTTTGTCGACCTTCCCTTTAAATGTTATCAAACTTGATATTTCATTTGTGCGTAATTTCCGCCAGAATGAAATTGTAATTGAAAATATCATCAAGATGGCACACAGACTTGGACTTCTTACAGTTGCCGAAGGTGCCGAAACAAGTGAACAGGTTGCAACTTTAAAAACTCTTGGTTGTGATTTTATTCAGGGTTATTATTTTTCAAAGCCGCTTGCGCTTGATGATTATGAAAAATACATTACAGATATAGCTATTCTGGAAGGTTCAAAAAGAGTTCAGACAGCCAATCTTGAAGCTTCAGACTGGCATATGGAAGAAAACATGCTACTTGCTGCAAATGAAGTTGCCGAGGCAGTCCCTGGAGGTTTCTTCTCCTATCATGCAGATGGAACTCTTGAAATCATTTCTTTTAATAAAGAGCTCATGAATATGTATGGCTGTAAGACTGCCGAAGAATTCAGGGAATATACCGGAAACTCTTTTAAAGGCCTTGTCTATCCGGATGATTTTGAATATGTACAAAAAAGTATTGAAGATCAGATATCAGACACGAATGATATTGATTACGTTGAATATAGAATTAAAGCAAAAGACGGAACAATCAAATATGTAAAGGATTACGGCCGTTTTGTAAAAACAAAAAAGTACGGTGATATTTTCTATGTATTCTTAAATGATGTTACCGAAGAGGAACGCTGGCGTGCAGATGCTACTACTAAATTAATAGAGAACATGCAGCTTGAACAAATGGTAAATCAGGTTTCTACAGAGCAAAAAGCAAAGGATATTTTTGTAGACAATATCATACGAGACATTATGATTCCGGTTAGTACAATTATTGAATGTACAGATTCTATAAATACAAATATTTCGAACCCTGTTCTGGTAGATAAAAAAGCAAAAGAAGCAAAGGTTGCAGAAGAGCATTTGTTAGGCTTTATTAACAATCTGAATGAACTTTCTCAGATTGAAAAAAAGAGCATCAAGCTTGTTGAAGCTCCAACCGACATTTCTGATGCTGTGGATAAGATTAAGAGTCTTATACAAACTGCTGCAGATAAAAAACGTATAACCTTAGAAGCAAAAACCGAAATTTTTAATCCATATATTTACCAGGATGTTGTTCATACAACAAACGTTGTTTTGAATATTGCAATGAACGCTGTAAAATACACACCTGTCGGTGGAAAAATTAAGCTTTGCTTAAAACAGACTCCAGGCAAAAACGAAAACGAATGCTTTGTTGATTTTATCTGCGAAGACAACGGAATTGGTATTTCTAAAAAATTCCTTCCTTATGTTTGCAAACCTTTTGCCCGCGAAGATAATAAAATAAATAAAGAAATTCCAGGCTCCGGGCTGGGGCTTGCTATTGCAAAAGAGCTGCTAAAACTGATGGATGGAACAATTACAATTACACCTAAAAAAGGAAAAGGCGTGATTGTAAGAACTTCACAACCACACCGATTCTGTAAAAAAGATGAAATAGATAGAGAGACCGTTCTTACTCAGAACGTTCGTTTATAGTTTCCATTATTTTCTTTTCATTAAAGAAAGACATTATCAAACCACCTGCAATACAACACAAAGATGCAACAAGGGCAACAATTCTGTAGCCCAATGGAGAGCCGGCTGCCTGTTCTGTTGCGGCGCCCGATACAGCTTTTGCAACTCCAATTGTAGCAAGAGATGTAAAGAGCAGCATTGCAAGAGACTGGCCAAGCTTCATTGCAAAAGTGCGTGCTGCATAGAACATTCCGCTGCGAGATTCTCCGGTTTGAACTTCGTCAGAAAGGGCAATGTCGGCAACAATTGTCTGCGGAATAATTCCAAAGATTGCCTGAGGGAAAGAACCAAGAACTACAATTATAACTGCCTGAACTGTAACAGGAATGAAGCCTATTTTCTCGCCGGAAAGGGCAGTGAATCCAAATGTTAATACAAAGCCTGCAAAAGCCGCTACCAGGAGTTTTTTCTTGCCCCATTTTGCAGTCATTTTTGTTACAAAAGGATAATAAATAAGAGACAGGAAGGTGAGTCCTCCCATCATATAGGTTGTCCAGGCTTCCGGCAAATGAAGAAGACTTGTTACAAAGAAAGGCAAACCTGTCTGGAACATAGCAAGTCCAAACCAGTAAATAATATCCTGGCAAACAAAGATTTTAAAATCTTTATTTTTGAAGGTCTTTCCAAGAGAAGAAAGCATATTTGAATTTGATGGCTGGGCATCGCAGTAATCTTTTTCTTTAATTCCAAAGGCAGGAACAAGCATAAAAATTGTTGCAAGGCAAGAAAGAATGGCAAAGGTAATTCTCATTGCAGGAATACGGGCCATTCCATTTCCTATGAAAATGCCCCAGATAATCGGGGCTGCATAACCTACACAAGTTCCAACAATAAAGGTAAGAGAAATGCACATAGAAAGCTTGAGTTTTTCTTCCTGATTATGTGGAAGTTCTGCAAGCAAAGAAGTGTAAGGAGTGCAGTAACAGGTAATAAGAAAGTAATAAGCTATAACTGTTATAAAGAGCCAGATTGTATTAAGGCTGCTGACTGCAGAAACCGGAGCACAGAATACAAGAACAAAAACTAAGCCCAGAGGAAGCGCAGACCATCTTAAAAAAGGAATACGGCGGCCAAGTTTGCTTTTGCATTTGTCCGACCAGTTTCCAACAAGAGGGTCGGTTACTGCATCAAAAATTCTTCCAAAGGCCGTTATAAGACCAATAATGGTGAGCAGTCCTAAAACTACACGTCCCTGAGGAATAAGAGAAATCATTCCTTCGTTTATTGCTTCCTGATTAGGCTGGTAAAAATATACAAGCCAGGAGCCGATTAAACCGCTGATTATAGACCAGCCCAGTTGTCCAATTGCATAGCACCACATTTTTCCGCGGGTAAGTGATTTCATAAGTCCTCCTGTGTAAGGCCGCTGGCGGCCGGTGTTTTATAGCAAACCGTTAAAAAAATTGCGAAAGCAATTTTTAGGTTTACCTACTTAAGTCCATCTAATAAAATATCAGCAAGTAATGTCAGCTGTTTTGCTCCATTCATCTGCGAATCCATATCAAGCAGGTTTCCACTTAGTGCAAGCTTTTGTGCTGTGCTGAAGAAGGTATGGATTAGGGTAAAATAAAGAGCATCTCCGGCTTTGGCATATTTTTTGTTTATTGAACCATCTTCAATTCCCTTTTGAATTGCTACAGAGATGATTTCTTTAACAAGCAGGATTTTGGATTCGTAATTTGTCATCTGGTCTTTCTTTATTTTTTCTTTTACAGCAAAGGCATCAAAAAGATAAATAAAACGCAGAAAGTCCTGATGTTTTTCATACAGCTTTACAAACAAGGCAAAAATTTGTTCAAGCTGAACATAGCCTGTTGAGTTAGTGTATTTTGGTTTTACCATACTTGGAAGAACCCCTTCCATTTGTGTTGTCCAGGCGTGAGTAGCTGTTTTTATAACAAGAGAGTCTTTTGATTCAAAATATCTATAAAGAATTGATGGGGTAATTTTTGCTTTTTGAGCAATATCTTCCATTGTTACAGGTTCGATACCGCGGCTTGCAAAAAGTTCATATGCAGCATCAAGAATTCTGGCTGCCGGGATTGATTTTCCGTTTTCATCTTCTAATAATTCTTCAGTTCCTTCCATATTTAATTCCTCTCTGTTAGTTTTATAGTTTTATATGCACCATCGTAAGTTCCAATTTTTTTCTGCTCTTTAATGTTGTTACACATCATTTCTATCAGGGCAGGATCGTCCAGCAGTAGTTTTACAATTGAACTGGCTTGCTCCGGACTTTCGCATTCCTGGGTACCATCTCCAAGTTCTGCAGAATGAATTGCGCCCCACATTTCGTGCCCACCAATTCGTTTTATAAAAAGCTTTGGTACGGGGTAGAAGGCAAGCTCGCTTGGTTTTGTAACAAGAATGTCGCAGGCCCGCATTAAAAGGTTTGTTATGTATACGGCTGCAAAAATATCTTTGTTGCAAAAAGCGTGAATGCCAGTACCTGCCTGAAAGTCCCCTCCGTCTATTGCTTTGTTAGTAAAAGCTAACTGGTTTTCCCAAGTGTCAAAATGTTCTGTAACAGGAATACTTGAGTCTGCAAGAGAAGGAATGTCTGTTTTTAGTTTTTCCCAAACCTTCTGGTAATCTCCGCAGTTTATATAAATGCAGGCCTTGTTCTGTTTTACGTATGGAAGAAGAGTCTTTATAATTGCGGCAAAAAATTCTCCCTGTGCACCGGCTCCTCCAATTGTAAAAAGGAAACGAAGAGCTTTGCCAGTTTTTGCGCGTTCAATGCGTTTTTTGCAATCTTCTTCTATATTATTTACAAGTTCGTGGTCAATGTAGTGGCCTGTAAAAACAATGTCTTCGTTACTCATTGGATTCAAGATTTTCTTCCCGTCGAAACCATTGAGGGTTCTGTAGCCCCAGTAAGTGTTGTAGGTCTGAACTGTATGAAGGGCTCCTTCGCTTAAATGTAATGCCATGGGCCAGTTATCGGGAATTGCGTTTATTACATTTTTCATTCCGGCGTGTACAGCTGCCTGGCTTGGCCATACATGAGTTGCTATGAAGGGAGTGTCCTGTGGAATCTCTTTAAAGAGGGGAGTCATCAGTTGTGAAGTTATCTGGTCTCCTGCGTTGTAAGAAAGCTTTTTAAAACCTTCGTAATTTAATGGTTCCCAAAAAAGCTTGTTAAACAATTTTGATTTTTGAGAAAGTCTTGAACCTGTTGAATACAGGGAATTTTGATGTGAAATAATTTTTGTGCAGGTTGTTTGTGGAAAGGAATTAAGGTCCAGCCACAAAGGAGTGTATCCAAGAGAATGGGCTGCACTTGCCATGGCCATAGAAATTCTGTAATGACCAAAACCCATTCTTATATTTCCAATAATGATTGGTTTTTCAGGAAGCTCGTCTGTGAAAGTCTTGCTGCCCGCCTGACTTGAATCAGCCTTGTCTTTTATTTGTATTACCTTACAGTTAAAAGGACTTGTAAGTACAGCATTGTCTGCAAGCGTAAGGTGATATTCGGCATTTCTGTCGTCACCAAATTTGCGGATAAATTTTTTCTGGGTTCGCAGGGCTTTTTTGTAAGCAGCACTGTCAATCTGATTGTTGAATATCTGCATAGTAGTTCCTTAAATTGACTGTTCCTTTTATTGTTCGGGAACGGTTGAAAATTTTAAAAACATCTTCCTGTGTTTGTATAAGTCCAAATTCCTGTCCTGCATATTTAGAACGGAATTCATTAATCTGTGCTTCAAGCTGATGCTCTGTTAGTCCCGCCTTACCAGGATCGTCAGAATACATAAACTGACTTCCAAAAAGAGTATTCACCTTTGCAATTAAAAGCTTTTGTTCTGTGGTAAGCGAACAGTTCTGGCTGCGTACAAAAACAACATCGGGGTCGTTGGCAAAAACTGTATTATCCCAAAGTGCATGACCCAGCGTGTCTTTAAGATTAAGATAAGCTTCGTTACGGCCGTTCCAATTTAAAAGACGGGCCAGCTTGTTTTTCCAGTGCTCGTAGGTATCGCAGCCAATTCTGCAAAGTGGTGTATATTTAAACGAAAGTTCAAATGGAATACCGCAGCCAAGATATGCAACAGCTTCTCCTCTTTTTGTTTTTGAACGGGAAGTAAGCGCGGCAATAGCACGGTTGTAGATTTTATAAGAAGCCGTTGGATTTTCGTAGTCGCCGTAAAGCATTCCTGCATACATAAAATCAAGCTTGATATAGCGGAAGCCCCATTCGTTTATTATTCTTTCCATGAGCCGGTCCAGGTATTCAATGACCTGGTCCTTGCTCAAGTCCAGACAGTAAAAGTTTCCTTTTTTACCCCACAAAGGATTATAACCTGCAGTAACAAGCTCGTGCTTTTCGTTTTTCAAAAGCCAGTCGGGATGTTCTCTTGCAGTTTTGCTGCGGGCATCAATAATAAAAGGTGCAATCCATAAACCTGGAATAAATCCTGCTTCTTCAATTTTTTGAACAATTGGAGCCAGTCCCTTTGCAAAGCGGTCTGTTCTTGGCTGCCAGTCTCCCAGGGCCTGCTCCCAGCCGTCATCAATCTGAAAAATCCTGCTGCTGTAAGATCCTTTTGAAATAAGATTTTCGCTTTTTGTAAGGGCCTCAAGGTCCTGCAGGATAAGCCTTTCATCAATGTTTGCATAATGATTGTACCAGCTTTCCCAGCCGCCCGGAGTTTTTCCAAGGTGCGAAATATGAGAAAAGTGAAGGGTATTGTAAATTTCTCGCAGCTTGTCTTTACATTCAAAAAAGGATGAGGCTGTAAAGATTTCTATTTGAGCAGTTATATCATCACGGCGCCAGTCATTGCCCTTGTCGCAGATTTCTATAGTAACTGTGTTTTGTGAACGGTCAAAAATAAATTGAACCGGTGGAAGAACCCGTGACACATTTCCTACAGAGGCGAATACAAGGTAAAAATCACCCCAGCGCAGATAAGTAATAAACTGTGCAAGCACAAGATTTTTACTCGGCTTAAACTTTGAGTTTGGAAAAACAAGATAATTGTTCCAACCCTTGATGAGTCTGTTTGTAAGAGAAGGCTGCTCTTTTCCCGGAGCAATTTCAAAGCCCGGATTCCAGCTCTGCCAGCCGCCAATATTTATCCAGGCTTCATTCATGCTAAATTCCTGAGAATCCACAAGCTCAGAAAGTTTTAGCTTTTCAATTATTGAGTTTTCTTCTGCGTGATAGTCTGCGTGTACTGTGTAAGTCTTCATATCCCCTTATACTGTAAACTGGTTAATCTGCCCGTGCACATATATTTTATTACGAGAATCTTGAATATGCAAATTATTTTTAAGGAAGAAAAAACTTGACAAGACATAGAGGGGGGGGGATAATATTCTGTGCTAGTGTTTGCCTTGAGCTCATACCGGCAACGGAGGTTTTATGAATTCATTACTCAAAAAGCTTGGATTAGTGCTGACCATTTTTGCAGCACTTGTTTTGGCTACAGCTTGTCCTGGTCCAAATACTGCTAAACCAGACAAAACAAAACAATATACACTTACAGTGTATGCACAACTTGGAGAAGACGGAGCTCTTTCTGCTCCTGCTAAATTTACTGTAGAAGAGGGAGATACTCTTGAATCTATTACAGATCTTCCTGCAGCAAGTCTTGAAGGTTATGATTTTATAGGCTGGTATGCTGCCGACGGAAGTAAATTTGGTACCAATACTCCTATTAAAGCAGATACAACAATTTATGCACGTTTCTATAAAAGGACAGCTCTCCAAGCCGATTCTTCAAAGAACGAAACAGAAAAAACAAAAGAAGAAACAAAAACAACCGATGGTTCGAGTACAGAAACTACAACAACAATTTCTACAAACGATGACGGAGAAGCTGTAGAAACTGTTGTGACTGTAGAAACAGCTGCAGATAAAACAAGTACAGAAACAACAGATACTACAACAACAAAAGACGACGGTTCTGTTGTTAAAGAAACTGTAACTGTAGAAAAGGATGCCGAAGGTACAGCAACTTCAAAAACAGAAGTTACCGCTACTACAGGTGCAGACGGAAAAACAACTGTTGAACAGACTACAACCGATGCAGAAGGTAAAACAGTTACAACTCACGCAGTGACATCAATTAATGCAGATGGCGATACAGTTGTTACTTATGTAGATGACCAGGGAAAGACTGTTGGACAGCCTGTAATTATACCGGCAACTGCTCACCAGCTTATTGCTAAGGGAATTGATGAGCTTGTACGTGCTAAAAATGCAGGACCAGGATTGGTAGCAGCAAAAAAATGGTTTGACAAAGCCTATACTAAATATCCAGATGATGATGAAGCCATTCTTTATTCTGCCCTTTCAGATTTAACTTCTGTTGTTACAAATGATAAGTTTGGAAAATTCTTTAAAGATCACCTTGGTATAACAAATTATCCAAAAACTCTCGAAGCCCTTGTAAGCAATGATTGGCTTAAAGAAGCTACTTATAAAATAGCAGACTATAGTTGGATTTATCCTGTAAAAATGACTGAAGTAGCCGATCCTGCTGATTATGGAGATTATTATTTCAAAGGAAAGCTGGCAGATAATTCTGATTATTATGCCTATTATTTCCCGGTACAATATAATAGTAAAACGTATTATGTTGACAAGGATGACAAGGACAGATTTGAAGCTCATATTTCTGGAAAAAGCGTAGACTACATGTTTGGGTTTGGTTCTCACTCAATGAGTGGATTTAAAAACAGCTCCCCTGCTGTTCTTTGCGACAGTGAAAATGACTCAGCTTTTGATTGTTGGGTATTGGCTCCTTATAGCGAAGGTGTTGCAAAGGGACTTACTCCTTATGATTATAACACTCGTAGCGAGATAAAATACAATTATACAACTAATATGAAAGGTCCTGCATTTGCAGATCCTTCCGATCAAGACTGGTTTACAAGTACAGCTAATGAGATAGATTATCTTGCTAAACGTCTCCTTGCAAATATCCTCAAAGGAAATGCACAGGGTCTTAACAGTGCTATTGATGACCTTTATGAAGCAATGTTTAACAGCAATGAATATAAGTCTGCCTGTGATAAAATTAATTCTATAAAGGCTTCTGTAGAAGTTCCTGCCATTGCTGTTGAAGGAATGGGGCTTAAAGAAATTTTTGGTACTTCAAAAGTAGAACTTGGTGCAACAGAACTTAGACTTATAAAGAGTGCTCTTGATGTATTTAAGGGAGTATTTGAATATATTCAAAGCTATAACCTTAATTACGATCTTTCATTCTTTATGGAACATTTTGATGCACTTACAGCTTCCGTAATCAAGGTTAATGATGAAGGCGATAGTAATAATGCAGAGGAAAGTGATGGACTTCCTCCTATTGCTGCAGCCCTTCTTGAAGGAATTTCTGAATATAATGCATCTCTTGATCCTCTTGCAAACCGCTTCCTTTTTGCCAGAGACGATGCTCAGGACAAGATGGATGCTTCAAAAGCAACCTTCCTTGGTATTATAGATTCTGTTATTGCTTCTTATGATTCAATGACAGGAAATAATTCTATCTACCCTAAGGCTATTAAAGATCAGCTTGGGAAATACGCTGTTCTTAAAGAAGGCGCAATTGCATTAAGAGATGCGATTGCCGAGGGACAGTATTTCTATATTCCAGCAGATAACACAGATGTCAGCAAACTTACAAGCTGGCCAACAGAAGATGCTGATGGTCTTTGGTGGGTTAATTTTGGTGCTGTATTCAGAGCAGGAGAATTTGCATTTAATTCATTAATCGAGTGCGACGATGCTGATGCTGCAGTTGCCGATTATGCTCCTGTAATCTATTATATTTCTGGATATAACGAAAATGATGGAAATCCTGAATATAAAGAACTTACAAGTGCCGAAGAACTTAAGACATATTTGAATGGTTCAGAGGAAGGCGAAGGTGAAGAAGGCGATGAAGAAGAATCTGAAATGCCAGACCTTTATCTTAATGTTCTTGCCTTTGGCACTATTAATGAGGTAACTAATATACCTGCAGACTTTGTTCCTATGATTGCTAATGACGGTTCGGACTGCTATATGCCTATTCCTGCACCAGTTGGTATAATGCTCTTTAATTTCTACTACGGTATTGAAGGTTTTGATCCTGCAACTTTCTTCGGGAATGAGTAAAAATACTGCTTAAGTAGTATAATGAGGAACGGAGCTTTACGGTTCCGTTCCTTTTTTTTAATTATTATGAAAGCCTGCATTCTTACTTTTTTTGCTTTTCTATTTTTTCTCTCTGTTACTTCTGCTGCGGCCAGTGAACTTGACTTTTGCCTTGATACACAAGGTGGAACAATTTATGTAGACAATGCCGGGGCCGATGGTATATATCACAAAACAAAGCTTTCGCTTTTTCATGAGGGAGAAAAACTTTCATGGCAAGGTTCTGTCTTTTTTGGAGGAATCCCCGGCGAAGTTACAATTCCTCCTCAAGATTATAAGGTAAAACTTGATGATATTTATTGGCTAGGTGCCGCGAGTGCTTTTCATGTAAAGCTTGCTCATGAGCTTTCTACAGATATAAATCTTTTAGCAGGCTTTCAAGATTCATCCTGCGGTGATTTATATATTTTACCGGGTTCTGTTTATACGCAGGGGTTTGGAGGAATTTCTGCAGCCTTAAATCTTCCTCTGGATTTTTCGGTAAATGTATTTTCTTATGGGGCGGGGCTATGTGTAAATAATGAAGAAAATCTTAAGATTGGAAATGCAGATCTTAGAGTTTTTGGTTCGGATTTTACAAAAAGCTGGAGCTTTGGAGAGCAGTACTTGCATCAGATAAAAACGGGGGCCGGTTTTTTTTATACAGATCTTACAGGGCAGGGAAGGGCTTCTGATGAATTAGATAAGAGTGTGTTTTTTCCATATAGCTACATGTTTGCAAACGGAAGTGCGGCCTTGTATTTTGCAAGTCTTAAGGCGGCTTATACTTTAACTGCCAGCCGTTGTGATTTTACCTTGTCTTCAAGTGCCTTTATAAATGTCTGGTCGCAAATGGAATATTTTTATAAAACCACAAAGAAAAAAAATCTTTTGTACGATGGCTCCATAAAAAAAGATCAGGATTCTTTTACTTTTTCAAATGCCGATTTTCTTTTGCTTGTAGATGCCGCCTTTTATTACACCTTGCATCAAAAGGATAATTTTAAAGCCAGGGTCTTTATTGGAAAGGATTTTGTAATTCCATATATTTCAGGCAAAACAAAGAGTCTGTTTGGTATTACTCCGTCGTTCGGAGGTGGTGATTCCGGCGGTAAAAAATCGGGCCTTTCCGCAAAAACAATTCTTCTTTCGGGATTATCTCTGGGTGTAAAGCTGGAATTTTGATGAAAAGGAAGAAGCCCTGCGCCTTGCGGAGGCAGAATAACACAATTTTATTTTGAAGATTTTCTATTTGGTATTATTATTTAGATATGGATATAAAAGAAGCAATCAAAGAAAGACATTCGGTTAGACAGTTTAAGGATCTTCCTGTAAAAAGCGAAGATAGAGAAAAGCTTGAAGCTCTTATTAAAGACTGCAATGAAGAAAGCGGATTAAACATTCAGCTGATTACTGATGATCCTGAATGCTTTGATACTTTTCTTGCTCATTACGGAAAGTTCAAAAATGCAAAGAACTATATCGCAATGGTTGGCAGTAAGTCTCTTGAAAAGCTTGATGAAAAATGCGGCTTCTACGGCCAGAAAATTGTTCTTGAAGCTCAAGCCCTGGGTCTGAATACCTGCTGGGTTGCCGGTACTTACGGCAAAGGAAAATGCAAGGCTAACAAAAATGCAGATGAAAAAATTGTCTGTGTAATCGCTCTTGGATATGGTGAAAATCAGGGTCTTGCTCATAAGTCAAAGCCTTTGAGTAAGTTGTGTTCAGTTCCCGAAGCTGATTTACCTGATGCTCCGGCCTGGTTTAGAGAAGGTCTGGAAGCAGCAATTCTGGCACCAACAGCTTTGAATCAACAGAAGTTCCTTGTTTCTCTGGAAGGCGATGAGGCTCTTATTACAACAAAAGGCGGCATGATGACTCAGCTTGACTTAGGAATTGTAAAGTATAATTTTGAAGCAGCCTCCGGCCATAAAGCGCGATAGGGATTAAAGAAAATATGATTCAGATTTTTGGAACAAACAAAAGTTTTGATTGCAAGGCTGCCCAGCGATTTTTTAAGGAGCGCCGTATACCCTTTCAATTTGTAGACCTCAAAGAAAAAGAAATGTCTGTGGGCGAGTTTGACTCTGTTGTAACAGCCCTTGCCCGCAGCCTGGGTTCCCGCGCCGACGCCATAGATGCCCTTATCGACAAGGGGGCCAAAAACTACTCCTCCATTGCCTACCTTGACGACAGCGACAAAGAGCAGAAGCTTTTTGAAAATCAGCTGTCCCTGCTAAAACTCCCAGTCTGCCGCAACGGAAAAAACGAAGCCACCGTAGGCATGCAGCAGAAGGTTTGGGAGGGGTGGAAATAAGGAGCGAAGCATTTTTTCTCTCCTATAGAGTGCAGGCAACGAAAATTTACGCAACAGATTGGTTGTTTACAATTTATTATACATCAATTTGAGATTTGTTGCATGAAAATTTTCGCCAGATTTTATAGGCAACAAAAACTATTATACCTGCACAAATATAAAGAATAACTTCAATAAGAACTACATTTACATTCATTATAGAAATTGTACCTGCGATTGCATCTACAATTAAATGAAGTAATATTGCAAGCGGGTAGAAGTACCAGTTTCTTTTGTTTTTTGCAGCAAACCAGACAATTATAGATAAAGAAATGTGGATTGCTACTGATGGAATACGTTCTATTACACCGGCACAGAATGTCAAAGGATGTGTAGAAATTATAGTGGTTAAAAGTTGTTGTGTTGCTATAAGTTTTTCTCCTGTGAGATTTGCTGTGAGGGCTTGTGTGTTGCCGCTGTTTATCATTACGGCCATGACAATGTTTGAAACAGCTGTTGCAAAAAGAAGATAAAAAGCTTCAAAGCCACCGTGACCAGCTCCGTACATTAAAGCTGTATTATCGTTGTCCTGCGATTTTTCCAATATTGTTTTGAAAGCGAGAAGACGTCCTGTTTCTTCAAAAAATCCTGCCATAAAACCGCCGTACAAACCATACAACACCGGTTTTGCCATAAGAGCCTGCTGTCTGCCTCCACCAAGAGTTATTGTGTGAAAGATTCTTTCCAGAACAAGAGCAAAGATTGCAAAGATTGCAAAGCCGGTTATAAATGGCTTTATTTTACAATCATACTTTTTACGGTAATAAATAAACAATCCCACGGGAATAGCAATTCCAAACAAAATTGAGATTCCCATTGTAACAAAACTTAAAGCTGGTACAGTTTGTGATGTCATATGACCACCTCCTTAAGATCTGATGTCATTGTCGAACTTGACCCGACAATCTATATTCTAAGGCTTCCACCAAGTGGAATGTCAAGAAAAAAGTGAAAAAAATGAAAATTGAGTAAAAAACATTACTTTTTTACAATGACGTTTTTCGTTTATATGGCTCCTTCTCCAGGTTCAGGGACCGCCCGTACTTTTACAGGGAAAATTTTCTGTTGCCAAATCTGTCTTGTAAAACTCAATTTTGGTTAAATTACATAGAAAATTAATGAAAAGTGCAAATTTCTATGTAAATTTTTAAGAAAAGAACCAAAAATATGCTCTTAAGGATGCAAAATGGAGCTTTTGGCAGGGATTTTGAATGAATTTTGGTCTTGAATGAAGGAAAATCTTTGAAAATTACATAGAAAATTGCATAGAAAGGCGGTTTTCTATGTAATTTGGGCGGAATTTGATTGTGAGGGGATCATTTTTCGTGAGAATACTGCAGCATGTACGTGGATTGCCGCGCTTCGCTCGCAATGACACGATTTCTGAAGATTGTTCTGCGGTAGGCTATGGAGCACCTGCGTAGCAGTCCACCGCAGGGGACGACGCGGAAGCGGTGGCACCGAGGAGGATGAGCGCTTAGCGAAGTGCGTAACAGCCGACTGCGAGTTTGCGAAGCAAACTCGGTAGTGAACGAACGAAGTGAGTGAACGCAGACCGCCCGTACTTTCACGAAATTAAAAAACTTTAATATTTTTAAATTTTCTTTAATAAAATCCTACTATATATATTGTTAAAACTTGGAAAAAAAACTATTATATAAAATTAATACTATTATGAGAAACGATGGGAGTGGCGTTTCTTGATTAACACAATTCAGGTGGTTTGACATGAAGAAAGTACTTGTCTGTAAAGAGATGGATCCTCTTGAAACCCGTGTTGCCCTGATTCCGGACGACATTAAAAAGCTTACTGCTATGGGATTTGAATTTCAGGTTGTAAGTGGTGCTGGTCTTAAAAGTGGTTTTGCTGATGATGCTTATACTGCTGCCGGTGCTAAAATTATTTCTAAAGAAGAAGATGGTTATGATTCGAGCGAGATTATTGTCCGCATCATGAAGCCTAAGAGCACTAAGGGTATGAAAAAAGATACCTTCCATATTTCTTATATGGACCCTTTTAACGAAAAGGATTTGCTCAACGAATTTGCTTCTAACGGACTGCAGGCGGTTTCTCTTGAAATGATTCCGCGTTCTACTATTGCTCAGAAGATGGACGTTCAGTCGTCACAGACTTCGCTTGCCGGTTATGTTGCTGTTGTTAACGCTGCTGCCAAGCTTCCAAAAATCCTTCCTATGATGGTTACTCCTGCCGGAACTATTAATCCTGCACGCGTATTCATTATTGGTGTTGGTGTTGCAGGTCTTCAGGCTATTGCTACTGCTAAACGTCTGGGTGCCCGTGTAGATGCATTTGATACTCGTCCTGTTGTAGAAGAGCAGGTTAAGTCTCTGGGTGCTTCCTTTGTAAAGATTGACCTTGGTGAAATGGGACAGACTGCTCAGGGTTATGCTAAGGAACTTACTCCGGAACAGATTGCTAAGCAGAAGGAAGCTCAGGCTAAGGTTTGCGAACGCTCTAATATCGTAATTACTACTGCTAAGGTATTTGGCCGCAAGGCTCCACGTCTTATCGAGAAGAACGTTTTGGACCGCATGATGCCTGGCTCTATCGTTGTTGATATGGCTGTTTCAACTGGTGGTAACGTAGAAGGCTCTAAGCTTTTTGAAAACGTTGTTACAGAAAACGGCGTAACAATTATGAGTGGTGACCTTCTTGAGCGCCAGGTTCCGTTTGATGCTTCAAAGATGTTCAGCGGTAATATTACTGCTTTCCTTACTCACTTCTACAACAAAGAATCTAAAGAATTCGAAGTTCGCCTGGAAGATGATATCATGAAGGGCTGTCTGCTCACACAGGGCGGCCAGATTATACATGAACGTTTTAAGGATGCAAAATAGCGTGTCCCGCGCATAGGAGTTTTATTATGGATATAATGCTTATTTTTGTATTTGTTATTGCTGCCTTC
>CAMNDY010000037.1 GCA_946535985.1 uncultured Treponema sp.
TAATTCAAAAACACCAGGCTTGGATGAATTACACTCTCCAAGCCTGAATATTTTAACAGGAAGAGGGAAGATTTCATCTGCTATGTGGATTGCTTCGTTACCAGGTTCCTCGCAATGACCTTGAGCTTTGTGTATAAAATCTAAGCTGCTTTTTATAATTCCATCATCAGTTTGAATTTCAACAGGACACACGAAACTCTCTTTTTTTACATCATATTCCGGAGCCAGAATAGTAATACCCGAAATTTTTTCTTTAGCCTGCTGCACACTTTCAAATTCCGTCCCTATCCAAAGCGGCATCGCACTATAAAAAAGCACCTTATTGTTATTTTCAAAAATCTGCCCGATGCACCTTTTCTGAGCCTTTATGAGTTTTAATTCAATATCCGGATGTGGTTTAATTACAATCATTGATATTTATAGTATAATTTTTTTTTGATAAATGATATAGTTTTATTTACCGATTTTTATAGATGTATTTAACATATAGAATGCATATAAAAAATAGCGGGAAGCCGAATTTCAGATTACAAAAATGCTCTACACTGCTGCCGCGTAAGCGGCAACGTATATAATTACAAGGCAGTGTAGCGCATAGGCGGTGAACCGCCGGTTTTGGAATATGAAATTCGGCTGGTAGCTATTTTTATATATGGATGCCTTAAAACTTACAGGTGAAAAAATGAATATAAAACTATTTACAAAAAAAAATATAACAATATTCTGCATAATTCTTAGTGCAATTTTAATTTTATTAACAACAATCGTTTGTATAAAAAACAGCCGAAACTCCGCTGTAAAATTATCTTCATCAGTTTCCGACGCCCAGGAATCCCTGATTGCAAAAAATAAACTTGCCCACACCGGCATAATAAAAGAAAAAGGCGAAGCCCAATTTGCCTTTAATGCAAATCACAAAGATATGTTTTACAAGGTCTACGAAAAAGATCAGAGTGCAGCCCTTGTTGTGCGCGTAAAGTTTAATCCAACAGCTTCGCAAAAAGAACTGCTTACAAGTAGAACAGAATTACCTTTCAACCTTGGTATTTTATACAATGAAGACTTTGACAAAAACGGAAAACTTAAAGAAGCTTTAAATACAAAAATTTCAATTTACGCAGATCTTTCAAAAAAACTTTCCTACCAGGACACAGAACCTGTAATTATAGATTTTTCTATGGGCATTCCAAAGTCGGAGCATTTTGAAAATAATCTGCCGCAAGGATTTTTTGTAAGCTCAAATGTTGCCTGCCAGATTTTAAGTGCCTGTGCTGCTCCTGCTTTACTTGGCTTTGATAATTCTCAGGAAATATCTTTCTATGGATTTTCGTCAAACGGAGGACTTGTAAATTTCCAGAATACCTCTCTTGATTTTTCGGGAGCTTCTCTTGTCTTCCCTGTTCAAAATACAAAAAATGCAAATATGCCTCAATATGTGATAAAGTTTAATGACGACGAGGAATTAAAAGAAAAAACTGTAAAGCTGAGTATAGGCGGAGAAAAACTTTATATAAAAAATTCAAAAAGCGTTTCAAAAATAGAGTTCCCGTCTGCTTCTCTTAAAAATCCATTCAGCAATGCAGAGTTTACCGATAACCTTCAGGCTGTAAAATCCTTTTTGCTGCAATCTCTTCCAGTCTTAGAAGAGTATAAAGCTGTTCGTACTGACCCGGGTCTTATCTTAAATTATAATCAGAAGAACTGGCGGCAGAAAGAATATGAAGTTTTTGAATGGGACAGGTACAAGGGCATTCTTTTATTTGATATTTTAAACTACGATATTCAGGATGACTTTTTCCGCCGTCTTGCATTTTTTGTAGAAAAGCGGGGCTATAAAGGTCAGCTTTGGAGCGATGAAGTTCTTGCAGATAAGCATGGCTACAATGCCCACGATTATTCTGCCCAATCCCTTGCAGCATTTTTTAATAAAGCAGCAGAAGAAAATTTTCCTCTTAATGAAAAGGAACTTTTGCTAAAAAAAATCCTTATTGCAAACGGGCTTTTAATAGAAGACGGCCAGATGGTAAAAGCAGGTGAGGGGGGTATTGTTTCAATATCGCGGGAATCTGACGGACCTTTACGCTCAAAGCTTTTAGCTCACGAAGCCTGGCATACCTTGTTTTTCCGCGATGAAGATTTCCGCAATTTTGTTGCTGCTGTTTATTACACCTTTGATGCCGATTCCCGACAGTTCCTCCTGGACTTTTTTGAATCGCAGACAAGTTTAGGTTATGATATTGAAGATGAATATTTAATGCACAATGAGTTTATGGCTTATATTATGCAGCAGAGCATTAAGTATGTTCCTGAATATTTTGTTGGAAGAGCAAATCTCTGGTCTGTCCGCGTGTTTACACCAGAGCTTGCAAAATATGTGCGCGAAACCAATGCAAAAGGTTTTGAGGATGCGGCAATAGTCTTAAATGATTATGTTCGTGATGTTTACGGAATAAGCGGCGGAAATGTGGCCCTTATAAACCGTTAATCAATCAAAAACATTTTTGCGGCTTCCAGTGTTGTTGGAGGCCCGTGACCAGGCATAAGAATAATTCCATCCTGCTGGGAAAAAATATTATTTTCGATATTTGTGCGCAGAATGAATTCTGAATAGCTTGAGTTTGTGCTTCCCATGGAACCTGCAAATAAAACATCGCCTGTAAAGAAAAGGTTTCCTATTCCATAAACTACAGAATCTGCTGTGTGGCCCGGGATTGTCATGTAGCGCACATTCATTTTTGCAACACGAATCTTTCCATCGCCCATTAAAACGTTTGTATCGTTTTTAGCAACTTCCCAGTCGGCAGCATAGATTTTTGGATTATAGATTTTTCGTAAGGTTTTTATTCCGTCTACGTGGCTTCCGTGATTGTGGGTTATTAAAACTGCGGTAAGCTTGAGGTTATCATTTTCGATTTGCGAAATTATTCCTTCTGTGATTTTACCGGGGTCGATAATAATTGCTTCTTTTGCTTTTTCGTTTACAACAACATAGCAGTTTGAAAAGCCTTTGAGGTTTAAGTGAAAGTATACTTTCATAATGAGCCTCCTGAACTGGTTGCATCGATGTCTGTGCCGTTTGGCATGGAGTCTCCTTTTTGCAGGGCACTTCCTTTGCGGTCGAATAAAGCCTCGCGGGTATTGGACATTTTAAAGGAAACATTTGTTCTTTCTGAATTATAAAAAAGCGTATGCTTGAGGTTGCAGTTTTGCATTGAAGTATCAACAAGCGTTGCCATAATAAACCTTGAATTAAACAAATCTGAATCGTCGAAGGAAGACTGATATGCTTTAATGCCGTTGAAATTATCCTGAATCATATCACTTGAAGTAAAGATTGTATGAAAAAAGGTGCTGCCCGAAAAAGATGTAAAAAGTGAATTTGATTTTATGAAGGAACAGTCATTAAAAGTTGCAAAATCAAAAATGCACATATGGGTAAGTACGTTTTCGGCATGGATATTTGTAAAGGTACAGCGGTGAAAATTACAGCCGTAGAACTCTTTATTTGAAAAATCAATATCCTGGAAAATGAGTCCGCTTGCGCATAGACCGATTATCTTTTTATGACTTGCAATATAATTGTAAATATCCTGTTTGATTTTTCCGGGATCGGGAATGTGATCGAGACAATAACTTTTTTCTTCTGTAAGATTGCCTTCCTGGTCAAAGGTGGAAAGTGCATTGTTGCGGCAGTGTCTTACAAGACAAGGATTTTCTGTAAACATATCTCTTTTATTTTATATTGAAAAGGTGTATCATTCAAGAATGATTTGCTGGAAATGTAAAAAAGAAATTTCTCTTGAAAAAATTGCCCGTTCTGATGAATGTCCTTTGTGTCATGCCGATCTGCATGTTTGCAAAATGTGTGATTTTTACGAAAGCGGTGCCCATAATGATTGCCGCGAAAGTTCTGCAGATATGGTGACAGATAAGGAAAGAAGTAATTTTTGTGATTACTTTAGGGTGAAGCGAGATTGTCGGGTCAAGCCCGACAATGACATGATATTCAAGTCCGACAATGAAAATTCTTCTGTCATTCCCGGGCTTGACCTGGGAATCTCAAAGGCTGAACAAGCACGAAATGCCTTTCATGCTCTCTTTGGGGACTAGTAAATGATTGACTTTGCATTTATAGATAGTGGAGTGGGCGGCATTCCTTATATGAATGAGCTCCTCAAAAAAAAGCCAGATTCTTCTTGCATATATGTTGCCGATACAGCAAATTTTCCATACGGTCCAAAAAGTCATGAAGAGGTTATTGAATGTGTTCTGCCTCTTGTAGAAAAAATAATAAAGCGTTTTGAACCCCGTGTAATTGTTGTGGCCTGTAACACCATTTCTGTAAATGCACTTGAAGTTTTACGAAGTAAGTTTACTTCTACAAGATTTGTTGGAACTGTTCCTGCCATTAAGCTTGCTGCCGGCCTTTCTAAAAAAAGATGTATAGGCCTTTTGGCTACAAAGGCTACCTGCGAAAATCCTTACAACCAGGAATTAAAGAATAATTTTGCTGCTGACTGTAAGCTTGTTTGCCGTGCAGACGGAGAGCTTGTTTCTTTTATTGAAAAGAATGGCTTTACGGCAAGTGAGTCTGAACTTGAAGAGGCTGTAAAGCCGGCCATGGACTTTTTTATTTCTGAAGGCTGTGATGTTGTGATTTTGGGATGTACACATTTTTTAAATGTAAAAAGTGCCTTTGAGAAGTATGCCCTTCGACTTCTTCGACAGGCTCAGGGACCTCAGGTAACAATTGTTGATTCTGTAGAAGGGGTTGTTAATCATGCAATAGATATTTCCGGGGTTTTAGGGGTGGAACCCCTAGGCCAGGGGGTAGGATGCAACGAAGTGCAGCCGCAGGGGGGAATGCCCCCCTCCTTATTTATAACTGGAAAAACTAATTCTTCTTACGATTTTATCTGCAGCCACTATAATATTGCTTTTGGCGGAAATATTTAAACTTTTTTTAATAAAAAATCTTAACTTACTCATTTTTTTATAGGGGTTTTTACCTAATTCCTAAAAAATTCAAAAAAAATTCTTAAATTATCACATTCAAAAATGGCTTTTCTGGATTTATTATCAAACCATAAAACAATTAAAAACATCTATTAGGAGGAAAATTAGATGAAAAAATTATTTACTGTTGTTGCACTTCTTATGTGCGTAACATGTTTGTTTGCTGCTCCAAAAAAGAAGGCAAAGAAATCAAAGAAAGCTTCTGCTGTTAAAATTGGTATTGTTAACAACCCACCTTCAGAATCTGGATACCGCGCTGCTAACGTAAAAGACTTCGAAACTGTATTCACTGCAGCTAAGGGTTATGAAGTATCAACTGCTTACAGCCTTAAGAATGATGAACAGCTCAACGCTGCTTCTCAGATGATCAACGACGGTGTAGACTATCTTCTTATTTCTGCTGCTGCAACAGACGGATGGGAAGCTACTCTTAAGAATGCAAAGAAAGCTGGAATTAAAGTATTCCTCTTTGACCGTATGATGAACGTTTCTGAAGATTTGTACGAAGCTGCTGTAGTTTCTGATATGGCTAAAGAAGGTGAAACTGCAGTATCTTGGCTCAAGGCTCAGAATCTTCCTGAATATAAAGTAATCCATATCCAGGGTGCTATGGGATCTGACGCTCAGATTGGTCGTACAGGTGCTTTGGATGCTGAATTTGCTAAGGGAACAATGAAGAAGGTTGTTCAGCAGACAGCTACATGGGACGAAGCTGAAGCAAAGAAGATTGTTGAATCTGTTATCAACTCTGGTGAAGATTTCAACGTAATCTATGCAGAAAATGATGGTATGGCTAAGGGTGCTGTTGCTGCTCTTGACGAAGCTGGTATTACACACGGTGTAAACGGTAAAGTAGTTGTTATGGGATTTGACTGCAACAAATGGGCTCTCCGTGAACTTTTGGCTGGAAACTGGAACTATGATGGACAGTGTTCACCATTCCAGGCTGCTATCATCGAAGATATGATTAAGTCTGGTAAAGTACCTTCAAAGAAAATCATCAACGAAGAAAAAGGATTCGATGCAAAGAAGCTTACACAGGCTGACATCGATACTTACGGTCTTGGTGACTAATTTATAACGCCTTTTGTAAGGTAATTCCAATACGGCGTAAGATATGTGATACATGTTTTACGCCGTTTTTTTTAAGATCCCCGGGTCAAGCCCGAGGATGACAAATTGTAGGTCAAGCCCGAGGATGACAAATTGTCGGGCTTTACCCGACAATCTCAGGATTATTAAAATGGAAGAAAATGTAATTTTGACAATGCGCGGTATTTGTAAGGAGTTTCCTGGTGTAAGGGCTCTGAACAATGTCGATTTTACTCTCCGCCAAGGAGAAATACACGCGCTCATGGGCGAAAATGGCGCCGGAAAATCAACTTTAGTAAAATGTCTTACCGGTGTTTATATAAAAGACAAGGGCGAAATTAGAATTAAGGGAATTGATAAACCTGTTTCTATTAGGTCGCCGCAGGATGCTCAGAATCTGGGTATCTCAACTGTTTATCAGGAAATCACTCTTTGTCCAAATCTGACTGTTGCTGAAAACATCTATATTGGACGAGGTAAATATAAGTTTATAAATTGGCGTGAGCAGAAAGCAAAAGCCGAAGAACTTCTTACAAGATTAAACATTCCGGCAAAGGCTACACAGCAGCTTGGAACCTGTTCTCTTGCTGTTCAACAGATGGTTGCAATTGCCCGCGCTGTTGATATGGAATGTAAGGTTCTTATTCTTGACGAGCCGACTTCTTCGCTTGACGAACACGAAGTAGAAGAGCTCTTTACTCTTATGCGTGACCTTAAATCAAAGGGAGTTGGTATTATCTTTATTACACACTTCCTTGAACAGGTATATGAAGTTTGCGATAAAATTACTGTATTACGAAACGGCGAATACATTGGCGAATATGCAATTAAAGATATGCCAAAGGTTGACCTTATTTCTGCAATGCTTGGTAAAGACCTTGAAGATATTTCAAAGCTCAAGGATGAGAAAAAGGATTTTGCAGGTGAAGGAGCCGGAACTAACGTTTACGAAGCAGAAGGACTTTCGAGCACAGAAGGTGTTCGTCCATTTGCCTTCCAGATTAAGAAGGGTGAAGTAAACGGCTTTACAGGACTTCTTGGTTCAGGACGAAGTGAAAGCGTTCGTGCAATCTTTGCGGCAGACCGTGTAACCGGCGGTTCTGTAAAAATGAATGGTAAGAATGTAAAAATCAACAAGCCGCTTGATGCTATGAAAAACGGAATGGGATATCTTCCAGAAGACAGAAAAGGCGACGGTATTATTCCAGATCTTTCTGTTCGCGAAAATATCATTCTTGCGCTTCAGGTTTTGAATGGATTTTGGAAACCATTCAGTCGTGCCGAAGCAGAACAGTTTGCAGATGAATATATTAAGCTTTTAAAGATTAAGACTGCTTCTCAAGATACTCCAATTAAAGCCCTTTCGGGTGGTAACCAGCAGAAGGCTATTCTTGCCCGCTGGCTTTTGACAAATCCTCAGTATCTTATTCTTGACGAGCCTACACGCGGTATTGACGTTGGTACAAAAGTAGAAATCCAGAAGCAGGTTCTTAAGCTTGCAGAAAAGGGTGTTAGTGTTACCTTTATTTCTTCAGAAATCCAAGAAATGCTTACCGTTTGTTCAAGACTCATTGTTATGCGAGACCGTAAGATTGTCGGAGAGCTGAACGGAGAAGAACTTAGTCAGGATAATATCATGAAGACTATTGCGGGAGGTTCAGAAAAAAATGCCTAGTAAAAAAATAAATATTTCAGAGATGTGGAAAAAGTTTACTCAGTCTCAGTTGATTATTCCTATTACAGCACTTGTAGTTCTTGTAATTTTCAACCTTATCCGCGACCCAAGCTTTTTCTCGATTGTAATTAAAAAGAATAATCTTGGAAACACTGTTCTTGCAGGTAACTTAGTAAGTATCTTAAATGGTGCTTCTGAGCTTGTTATTCTTGCGATTGGTATGACCTTTGTTACTTCGGCAACAAGAGGACAGGATATTTCGGTTGGTGCTTCTGCGGCAATTGCGGGAAGTATCTTTGTAAAAATCCTCAGGGCAAATACAATTACTGTTCCTGTAATTCTTCTTGCTCTTCTTTGTGCCTGCCTGGTGGCAATTGTCTTCTGTTTATTCAACGGTCTGCTTATTGCAAAGTTTAATATTCAGCCTATGATTGCTTCGCTGATTTTGTTTACAGCTGGACGGCCTATTGCTTACTGGATTAACGGTGGTGCAACTCCTAACGTTGAAAGTAACTTGCTTGGTGCCCTTGGTGGTTTTATTCCTGGTATTCCAATTCCAAGTCCTATTTTAATTGTTATTATCTTTATTGTCCTTGTTAAGCTTTTGCTAAAGTTTACAAACCTTGGACTTTACATTCAGTCGGTTGGTATTAATGAAAAGGCAGCCCGCCTTAACGGTATTAATCCTGTTGCAATGAAGATGATTGTATTCATTATTCTTGGTGTGTGCGTAACTCTTGCTGGTTCCATCAACGTTTGCCGTATTGGTCTTATAAACCACGAAACAATTTTGATTGATATTGAAATGGATGCCATTCTTGCAGTTGCAATTGGTGGTAACTCCCTTGGCGGCGGTAAGTTCAAGCTTAGCGGTTCTATAATTGGAGCCTACATTATTCAGGCTCTTACAATTACACTTTATGCAATGAAGGTTTCTTCTACTGCTGTAAAGGCCTACAAAGCTATTGTAATTATTGCAATTGTAGTTCTTGGTTCACCGGTTGTAAAAGAGTTTATTGGAAGTCTTAAAAATAAGATTTTCGCAAAACGCGCACTTGCTGCAGTGGAGGCAAAGTAAATGGCTTTTATGGATAAAATCAAAAATCTGTTTGCTAAGAAAGAGGGCAGGCAGCCAATTTCTAATACAAACCTTCTTTTGACAATTACAATCTGCACTTTTGTTGTAATGTATATTTTTGGAATGATTGCTTTTGGTGGAGGCTTCTTAAATCCACAGCAGTTCTTTGATATTTTTAATAACAATGCATATCTTATAATTGTTTCGTTTGGCCTTACAATCGTAATGATTACCGGAGGAATTGATATTTCTGTAGGTGGTACAATTGCCCTTATTACAATGGCAAGCGTAGTATTTATGGAAGATCACGGCGGCGGAATATTCAGCTCGCTCCTTATTTCTCTTGGTATTGGACTTTTGATGGGTGCCCTTCAGGGCTACTGTGTTGCCTACCTTAAGATTCAGCCTTTTATTGTAACTTTGGCTGGTATGTTCTTTACACGCGGTATGACAACTATTGTAAGTAAAGTTCCTAGAACTGCCACAAACGAAACTTTTAATAAAGTAAAAGATTTTTATATAAATCTTCCGGGAATTGGTCACTATGCCAGAAACGGAAATTTTATAAATTCTTATATTGAAGTTGGTGTAATCATTGTAGTTGTTGTCCTTATCCTCTTGTGGGCAATGCTCAAATGGACACGCTTTGGTAGAAACTTATATGCAGTTGGTGGCAACAGCGAAAGCGCACTTATGCTGGGAATTAATGTACAGCGAACAAAATTCTTTGCTTATCTTCTTACAGGTATTCTTGCGGGCATTGGTGGCTTTGTTTACCTTCTGCATACAGGTGCTGGTAATGCTTCGAATGCTACTCAGGCAGAAATGCAGGCAATTGCTTCTTCAATTATTGGTGGAACGCTTTTGTCGGGAGGTGTTGGAAGTGTTGTAGGTACATTGTTCGGTGTAATGTCTCTAAAGACCATCAACAGTATTGTAGTTGCCTCTGGTTTAAGGCAGCCATACTGGCAGAGTATTACTATCGGCCTGATGCTTTGTTTCTTTATTCTGTTACAGAGTGTGATTTTGTCATACAGAAAACGCAAGCTTGGTAACATGGCAGGATAACTTGTTAGCTGCAGTTAACTGAATTAAGGAAGTAAAGTTCCTCCTTTAAACTCACGGGGCGAAAGTCCCGTGTTCTTTTTAAAAATGTAACTAAAGTAGTGAGGGTCGCTGAAGCCGCATTCGTAAGCAATATCGTAGCCCTTCATTTCTGTTTCTTTCATGAGCTTTTTAGCTTTTTCAATGCGCACATTTGTAAGATACTCAATAAAAGTTGTTTTACATTCATGAGAAAAAATTGCGCTAAAATGATTTGGACTCATTGCAACAGCTTCGGCAACTGTGGTGAGAGTTGTGTTCTGGTCTGCGTAATTTTCTTCTATGTATTTTTTTGCCTTTAAGATTACGTCTCCGTAGCGGCTTGTACTTTTGGAATCGCGGAATTCCAGGGCAAAATTCAAAACCTTTGTTAAAGTATTTTCAAAGTTTTCTTCATCCATTACGGCAGTGTCCACATAACTGCGCTGAACAATTTCGGGGTTGATTTCTTTAATGTCTCCGCCAAGATTTTCTATGAGTTTTGAAACTGCAAAAATCATATCTACAAGAATGTATGAAGCAAAGACTTTGAATTGTCCCTGATTACTGTGAATGAGTGTCATTGATTCTTCGACGATTGTAGAAATATCGTTTTTGCTTGCGTAACGCAGGCGGTCTACAAGAGGATCGTTTTCTTTTAATTCAAGCAGAGTGTCGTCGTTGTTCAGCTGAATATCATCGCTGGAAATAATTGTATTTTGATTTCCCTCTTTTTCAATTTCTACAATTGCTTTTGCGTCTTCGTAAGATTCCGGCAGCGAAGAAAGGTGATCTACTGTTTTACCAATACCTGTTGTAACAATACAGTCGGAATTATTTGTAGCAATGTGTTCGATTGTCTGGGCAATACGGAATACATTTTCTTCGAGCTCTGTTTGACTGCTGCCCTTGCAAATGCAGACAAGCCTGTTTGAATGGTGAAAGAAAGAGTAGGTTTGTTCCCAGGTGCCGGAGTAGGAATTCAAGCGGGAACAGGCCTCCTGCTGTTTTTGTGTGTTGCCGGAACTGCTTGTAATTTTACTTATAAAGATTTTGTAATAGCGAGAAAGTAAATCTATGCCAAGCTCCTGACAGCGGGCCATAATATTTGTCATGTCTGCAGCGCCGTGAACTAAGTTGTTGAGGAATTCTTTTTGAACAAGCTTTTCCTGAGTACGAAGCTCTTCTTTCATTCTTGAAATATCGGACTGCTGGGTGCGTTCCTTGTCTATCTGAGCGGCAACTTTTTTTAAGCTTTGAATTACTTCTTCGGAAGTAAAGGGCTTTAAAAGATAATCTTCAATTCCAATAGAAATGGCTTTTTTTGCATAATCAAATTCGTCGTGGCCAGAAAGAATTATGATTTTTATCCAGGGTTGGGTTTTCTTAATTGTTGCCGAAAGTTCAAGGCCGTCCATAAAAGGCATTTTTATATCTGTAATCAAAATATCCGGCTTAAGCTCATGAATCATCGAAAGGGCTATTTCACCGTCGGTTGCTTCGCCTGCAAAGGAAAAGCCTGCTTCTTCCCAGTTAATCTTACTGCGGATTCCTTCGAGTACAATAGGTTCGTCATCAACTAAAAAAACGCTATACATTTTGTTCTCCGGCCATACATGGAATTACAAAAGAAATACAGCTTCCCTTGTTGTGTTCAGATTGAATAACAAGACCTTCCGTTTCTTTTCCATAGTAAAGCTTAAGCTTTTTGTTTACATTATAAAGTCCGTATACAGATGTAAGTTTTTCGGCGTCGAGCGTTGCATTTTCAAGCTCATCATTTACCTGGGCCAGACGTTCCTGTGTAAAGCCGGCTCCATCATCTGTTACCGTAAACATTATAGAACTTTTTTTGTCGTCTGTAAAATTTGCACTTACCTTGAGGTGTCCGCGGCCACGCTTGTTTTTAATTCCATGATAAATTGCATTTTCTACAAGTGGCTGCAAAACAAGCTTGATGATTTTGTAATTTAATATTTCTTCATCTGCTTCAATTTCGTAATTCAAAATATCGGCATAACGGATTTTCTGGATTGTAAGATAATTTTTAATGTGGTCAAGCTCCTGGGCAATTGTAATCCATTCATGCCCTCGGCTAAGAGAAATGCGGAGGAACTCTGAAAAGGCCTTTGTAATTTTTACAACTTCATCAGTTTTTTCTTCTTCGGCCAGCCAGATGATTGTATCGAACGTATTATACAAAAAGTGTGGAGTAATCTGTGCCTGCAAAGCCTTCATTTCGGCCTTCTGGATATTTTGCTGTTCTTCGATATTTTTCTGGATAAGAACATTAATCTGTTCGGCCATGAGGTTCATATTGTTTGCAAGAGGAATGAGCTCATCAAGGTCCGGAACTTTTGTACGGGCATCAAGGTTACCGCCTGCAATCTGTGTAGAAAGCTCCTTCATGTCGCTCAGAGGCCTGTCTATAGAACGCAAAACTGTAATATAACCATTTATGGAAACCGCAAGAGAGAATATGATAATTGTAATCTGCAGAATTGTAAGGATGATTGACGAATGCTTGATGGAAGTATTTGTTTCGTTAGCAGTTTCAATTTCGCTAAGAATAAAATCCTGCATGATGTCGGAAAAGAGGGCAGTGATAGTTCTTATTTCATCAAGAGATGTTTCATTTGCAGTAACGCTGCTTCCTCCCCGCATCTGGTTTTCCAGCATTTTGATGTTGTTGTCCAGTGTTGTGCAGGCTCGAAAAGCAACCTCAAGCTTTTGTTTGTTGTCCCGGCTTTTTGTGTGGGCCTGCATGTCGGCAATTCCGTCAAAAATCGTATTAATCATTTCGTAGGGAGGATTTTCATCAAAGCTTTTTTTACCGCAGACAATTTCCCAGAGCCAGTTAGGCACATCTGTTTTTGCAATCTGATTAATTCTGTTTGCATTACTTACGTTTGTAATAATGTCGTCGTATTGCTTGGTATGAATCTGCAGAACTATGACAGAATAGATTGTTGGAATAATCATGATTCCAATGAGGAAGATATAAGAAATTTGAAGCATTTTTTTCAGGCTTCTGCTCTTTTGAATTCTGCCGTTTTTGTTCATATGGGGGAATTAATACCCCCTCGGTGTGTATGTAGAAAAATCGTCTGTTTCGGTAAAGATATTGTCGAGCATGTAAGTAGTGCGGGGAATTTGTTCTCCTTTTGCAATGCGCTGAACAAGCTTCATAAGGGTTGGCCCTGAGTTTGGATTGCATTCAACAACACAGTTGAGCTCTCCGTTTACAAGGGCATCAATTGATTTTTGTTCAGCGTCAATTGAAATGATAATTGTAGAGCGGGGATTTATATTGTTGTTATGAAGCGAATCTAAAAGTCCAAGAGTCATTGAATCGTTGTGAGAATAGATTACATCAATAGGAGAACCGTTTAGCCTTAGTCCCCCGTTTTCTTTAATAATACGGTCCATCATTTCTTTACCGCGGGAACGCAAAAAGTCTCCGTCTTCGGAATGGATAATTTTGAATTTTTCGTAATTTTTTATAACGTTGCGAAAGCCCTGGGCCCTTTGAGTTGCAATGGATGAATTTTCTGTGCCCGAAAATTCCACTATGTTAATATCTGATTTTCTGTTTTTACATTTATTTACAAGAAAGTTAGCTGCTGCAAAGCCTTCTTCAAAGCCGTTTTCGCCAAGGAAGCCTGCATATAAAGACGGGTCCGAGTCAATTTCGCGGTCTACTAAAATTACAGGAATGCCTGCATCCTTTGCTTCCTGAAGAACATTATCCCAACCATCAGAAACAATAGGAACAAAGGCAATTACATCTACCTGGTAAACAATAAAAGAACGGATTGCCTTAAGCTGGTTAGCCTGTTTTTGCTGGGCATCATCAAAAAGAATCTGAATATCGTTTTCGGCAGCCGCTTCAAAAATAGACTGAGTATTACGGGTGCGCCAGGCACTTTCGGAACCAATCTGCGAAAAACCAAGAATGAGTTTGTCGGCACTCTGATTGCTTTTGGAATCTGAATTATTTGGACCTTGAGTGGACTTTTTATTACAGCCAGAGAGTAAAAATATAAAAAAGATTGAAAATACTACTATAATATAATGTTTCATAAATATACTTTTAATTTTAAGTGGCAGGGCGCCTAAAGTCAAGTTAATGTTTATATAAAAAAATCCCTGAATGTTCCCAAAAACCAGCAAAGACATTATAATGTGGTTATGCGTACTTTGATTATTCTTCGGAGAGTGAGTTTATTAATTATACTGGTCTTCCTTTTTGGAGCCTGTAAACATGATCTTGTAAGTGAAACAACGCTGAATTATAACGAAAAAAAGAACGCTGCAGATTATGATGATTTTATTCTGCCGCCTGAAACTGTTTCAGCTTCGAGTGGAGAATCCCGTTGTATAAAACTTTCCTGGACTGCTGTAGAAAATGCTGTTCGCTATCAGATTTTTTCTGCCGAAACTCCTTTTGATGTTTTTACAAAGGTAATAGAAACAAAAGATGCCGAAACTTCTGTTGTTCTTGATGAATTTGCAGGCATTACAAAATATTATACTGTCTGCGCTGTAAATTATTATGGCAGCCTTAGTGCTCAAAGCTGTGTTGCTCAGGGATCTACAATTGCAGTTCCAATTATTACAGGTATAGATGCTTCGGAAGACGGTTCTTCTGTTACCGTCAGCTGGTGGATGGATAACTGCTTCCAGGATACATACCAGAATGATATTTTATTTAATATATATGTCTATAAAGCTGGTGCCCCAACTGTAGTTTTGCAAAAGCTGCAGGCTCAGGCCGATGAACGCACTCTAACAATAAATGGGCTTTCTTCAATGACCGAATATGAGTTTATTGTAGAAGCCGAACGCAAAGACAATAGTGCCAAAGAAACCGGGTCCAGAACAAGTGCCGAAACTGCTCACAGAATTATCCCCGATGCCCCGCTTAATTTTTCAGTAGAGCAGGGCCAGAGCACTACAGATATTTCTTTGAGCTGGGAGCTTCCTTCCGGTTCCTGGTATAAAGAGAATTCCGGGGAAAGTGGATTTGTATTACATCCACTTTATTTTAAAGTATTTAGAAAACTTGCAGACTCTGATGCTGACTATGAAGAACTCTTTGTTCTTGGAGCTCAAAGGGAAAGTCCTGATGACTGGAAGTTTGAATCAAAAGCTGAACTTTTCTTTAATTGCAAAAATCTTACAGCAGTTACAAAAGAGGGGAATGATGCCGCCTCCTTTATTACCGTTACTGCAAGAGAGCCTTCTAATACAGAATATCTTGAACCGGCAGCGCCTTATGATTCTTATATTCCGGGAGCAAAAATCACTGTAAAAGATACAAGTGCATTACGTGGAAAAAAATATTTATATTATGTTCAGTCCTTTACAGATGATACTCCTAATGGAAAAGTACTCACGACCGATTCCAGTGCTACGGGTCCGGAATGCGGCTGGCAGATTTCTACAGGACTTTTCTCAATAAAATCAGAGTATATTCGTAATCAGGAAAATACGGATCTTTTTGAAAAAATCACCTTTGAGTACAATTTTAATTTTGAAGATTATGAGCTTCCATATAAATACATAATTGAAGAGTCAAAATTTGCACTTGATGATAGTGAAGAATTAAATCCTGTAAAAACTTTAAAGCTTTATAATTCAATGGAAGAGCTTAATAGTCAGAATTCAACATTTACACAGCTTGCACCGGAGACAGGTTATTACCGCTATAAGCTTTATTTGTGTGCGGATGATGTTGAGAAGGGGCAGGAAGAAAGTGCAATTGCAGCTGCTTATGCAGAGTTTATAGCCTCGGGAAAATATCTTGTAACAGATGATGCTTCTAAAGTTCCGGTAATTGAAAACTTTGTAGTCAAAGACGGATTTAAAGATTATTTTGAACTTAAGTGGACTTATAACTCTGAGTATTCATACATCATTCATTTTACAAATAAAAATTCAGATGATGCAGAAGAAGAGATATTAGAAATTGCTCAGAATGACCAATGCTTTACAGGACTTTCTGACGGAGACACAGTTACATATAATCATGAAGCCATGTCTGGTGACAAACGAATCTACACACTTGAAGCTTCAATAGGACTTTCTGATTCTGTAAGACCAAATGGTGACACTCAGGATGTAATTTACGAAACTCTGGGAACTCCTGAACCTGCAATAGTTAATTATGATTACGATAAAATTACTGTAAGCTGGCCTAAAGTTCAAAAAGCTGATGATGTATATACTGTTAGTGCTCGTTATAAAAATGCTGACGCATCACAAAATCTTGTTACAGATGAAAATACACAAATTACACAAGATGGTGAGACTGTAAAGTGCGTGCTTACTGCGCCTCAAGGTTATAACGATGCAGTACTTTCGGGACTTTCTATAGAATTTACAGTTACCGCAAACAGTTCTACAACAGAAGATACGTCTTCGGGCAAAATAGAAGTTTGCACTGTTGGTCCCGCTCTTACTCAGGCAACAATTGGCACTGCCCAATATGATAGAATTAATCTTTCATGGAATAAGGTTATCGGTGCTCAAGGATATATAATCCAGCGTTTGCGTTATACAGATGGACGGGCTACGCTTCTTGCCGACACTTATAATACTTATTATTTTGATGGTGAGACACTTTTTGTAGATAAGGAGCCTGTAAGTTCAGAAAGGGCATATGTTGTAAAGTCCGACAATCTGTTTACTCTTACCGATAAATATTGCGAACAAAAAGATTCTACAAGTGCTTATCAGAAAAATCAGAGCATCATAAGCTGGGGACTTCCTTTTGGTTATATAGTTATTCCTGTAAAGCAGGGTGGCTCCGATTCTGATTTTATCTTTGACGGAAAATCTGTTTCACTCGATGGAGAAATTCCTGTAAGCTATCAAAACATTCCTCTCATAGAAAAACTTGGTGCAACTTTTGGATATGGTCAAAAGGTTCATGCTCAAAAATTTCAAAGCGGAAGTTTACAGCAGGTAACATGGGAGGCTCCTTATTATAATGAAAAATCACCTTCTGTTTATTACCGTGAATTTGAAGAACAAGGTGAGTGGCATAGAATTAAAGATGTTGATTTTGCTGCAGGTATGCAAAGCGCATCCTTTGTTCCTGAAAATCCTGCTGCAGCCTGTGAATATTTAATTGCATATAACAAATCAACTTCGATTATAAGCAATGATAATATTCCTTCTTCCTTTGCACTTGATAAAGAAACAGGCTTGCAAACTCCGGAAAGCGATTACGATTACGATGCCCTGAATCTTCTAAAAGAAACTGCGAATAAAGGTTATCTTCTTTGCGTGAATTATGATGCAAGAACAGGTCCGGACTACTCAGAAATTATTAACTGGGATGAATGGGATTATTCTAAACGTTCAATTGGACCTGAGCGTGCAGTTTTATATATAAAAAATTATAACCTTTCAAATAATTGGAGTCCGATTGCAACGCTTGATGCGAATATGCATTACAGCGCAGCCAGCCCAAATCTTGAAAATACTCAAATAGAGAAGAGCACAAATCTTGAAATTAAAGTTTCTCCAAAAGTTCTTATGGATGGAAGCAGTAATAATGCGGTAACAGCAGGCCCTCTTCAAGTTTTACGGGATGCCAGACATTACTATGCCTTGGAACTTGTGCGCGGAGATGAAGCTGCAATGATTGGCCAGGAAGATAATGTTTATGCCTACAGAAATATTTCTCAAAAGGAACTTGTAAAATGTGCCCTTCTTAATATTGCATACGGTTTTTATCTTGATGGCAATGGACTTGAAAATCTTAGTAATGTAAATAACAAATTAAAATACGAAGAAAAAAGTCTAAGCTTTAATGGAAGCGGTTCCGCAAGCTTTGGAGGACGCTCTTTAATTTCTGCCCTGTTATGGGATGCCGAAGTTGGAAAGTACAAGGCCGATGTTTCAATGTCCGATTTTGCACCACTTATGCTTACACCTTCCGGAACAAAATCCTGTGTGGTAAGTGTGTCAATGAATAGTGTTTCTACAAGAACAAAGGGCTTAAGCGATTCTTATCTTGATAAGTTTAGGACAGAAGGTTTTACTGTGGATGTCAAAAAAATCGATAAAAAAATGCCGGATTCTTATTCTGCAAAATTAACGCTTACCTGCGCTGGCTCGTCTAACCTTATTGTAAAAATCGGCTCTGAAACAATCGTAAATACTTCTGATGGGGCTGAACGAAGAAGGTATTTCCCGATTCAGTTAGATGATGAGCATTTCTGGGGAAAAGATAATACCTATGGCTGGTGGATAAAGGAGGATGAATAAGATGAAAAAGTTTAATTTTATTCTAGCTGTGCTCCTTATGTCTTTTTTCTATACCGCCTGCTATAGCTGGTACGATGAAAAAATCCCGATGGACACAAAAACTCCAAAAATCAATCTTGGCGATTTATTATATAAAGAAAAAGAAATAACTTCGCTTACAAGTCCAAAGCAGCTTATTGTTTCGCAGGGAATGTATGCAAAATCAATAAAGCTTCGCTGGGATCAGGTTCCTTATGCCTCTTCTTACAGACTTGAGCGTGCAGTAATAGAGCCAGAAGCAGACGGTCTTACTTATAAAATTCCTGAAGATGGAGATTTTGAAGTTATAAATAAATATGTGTGGTCAAACTCTTACACAGATTTTTTTAATATACCTGATTATAAAAAGCATTATTACTACAGAATCTCTGCAGAAAACATTCAAAAGGGACTGGACTCAAGTGAATATACAGAAGTTACAGATTCCTGCTCCGGATGGCTTTTGAGTCCTCCTCAATCAATTGATTCTGGAAAAGGAGAAAGTCCGGATTATATAAAAGTAGAATGGTCTCCTGTAGCAAACGCTGTAAGCTATTCGATTTATCGTGGAGAAAAACCTGATGGAATTGGAATGGAATTTCTTGATTCGGTAAAAAGTAACCGTACTTCTTATAAAAATACTCTGATGGATTACGAAAAGGGAGTAGAGTTTTATTACAAGGTTTGTGCTGTTCTTCCAAATGGAGAAGAATCTGCCTTTACAGGACTTTCCCTGGGATTTTCTTCAAAAGAAGGTGAGCCCGAAGTTCCTAAAAATATCAAGGTAGTAAACGGAAAAGGTGAGTCTGTAAAATCTCTTAAGATTGCCTGGGATTCGGTTTCAAAAGATGGTTATAATATTAAATATGCCCTTTACAGAACAAGCTCGACAGATTCTATTTTTACCCTTGTAAATAATGGCATTAGTTCAAGTGCAAGCCGCATTGAGTTTGAAGATAAATCTTCATTAAAACCTGGTATTAAATATTATTATTATGTTCAGACAATTGCAGAAAAATCTGATGATCCGGCAAATATAGTAAAATCTCAATTCAGTAAGGCAGATAATGAGGATTGTGCAGGCTGGCTTTTAAGTCCACCTGCAAGCTGCGATGTTACCGATTCCGATGAAGAAGGAAAAAATCTTTTGATGTGGACGCCTTCTATTGGAAATGATGAGGTTTCTTATAAATATAAAATCTATTCCTGTGATACAATGGATGGAGATTTTAATGAACTTCTTCTTATACAAGACGAACTCACTCTAAACAGCGATGGATTCTATACTTATAAAGTCGATCGCCGCCCATACTATACAATCAGTGCTGTAAATGGAAGCGAAGAAAGTATTCAAAGCAGTGTAGTAGCTCCTTGCCCTAAAGCCCCTGTGAATGTTACTGCAAGTAAAACAAGTGCGCTTGATGGTCTTGAAAAATATGAAGCAAATACAAACGGGGTTTATCCTGTAAAGGTTACCTGGGATGCCCCTGCTGGAGATAATCCTTACGGCTATTATGTTTATCGTTCAGCAAAACCAGATTCTTCATTCCGAAAAATTACTGATGAACCGATTACAGATGCTCTTGAATTTATAGACAATAACGAAACTGCACGTGCGGGTTCCTATTATTATTATAAAGTCGTTTCTGTAAATATGCTGCGACAGGGTAAAAACAGCAATGAACAGACTGAAGCTTCCAAAGGTTATGGGGCTCTTACAAGAGAACAGTGGTTCCGCGAATATAACAAGACTGTCAAAAAATCTCAAAGCAGACTTACACTTATGCACAAGGGTGGAACAAGTGCTCTTGGTTCAGAATCGGCAAAAGGTGGCATAAGCGGAACTCTGGCTTATAAAGCAGAAATGGCAGGTCTTGGAGCCAGAATTACTATGCATTATACAAACTATGCAGAGTTCTATATTGGCGGTGAAGAAGCAGAAGGAGTTTACTTCCTCTTAAATGGAGATACCAACACCTCTGCCAACATGAGTGCAAATGGTTCTATGGATGGAACAAACCGTGCCCATAAAGACGGAATGTATCCTGGTTATGCAAAATATGACAAGCTTGAAATAAAAGGTGGTGGTGCAGGCGGAGGATATTATATCGTCTGCACTATGGATAAAAATGAAAATACAGTCCTTGCCGAAGGTAATGTTGACTGGGTAATTGGAGAAGAGTAATGTGTAAGGCCTCTGCGAAGGGGCTTTTGTTCTGGAGGTTATTATATGAAGTTTAAATTTAATATATTTTTTATTGCAGGATTATTTACAGTATTGCTATCTGCCTGTTATACTCCAAATCCTCTTTATGGAACCTGGAGCGACAATGATGGAAATAAAATTCAATTTATAGATGACGGAAGCTTTACAGCTACAATAAAAGATTCTGATAATCAGCTTGTGTCTTATTCCGGTGAATGGTCTACCGTTGACAACGTTCTGATTTTTAAAATCAAAGGCGATTCTTCTTACACAAGAAATACAGAATGGGATATGCGCGGTGCAATGCTCTACCTGACCTGGACTGCTAACAATAATACAAAAATGCTCACGTTGTATCATACAGCGCGTTAGGTGGTGCTAACAATGAAAAGATCTTTGTTGATACTGACAATTTTAATGATATTTGGTGGACATGTTTTTGCTCAAGAAGAGGTAGCAGAGCCCGAAGAACCTGCCCAGACTCCTGAAAACAATCTCATCCGCTTTACCTTTGACGAAGGCGTGAGCTTTGTACAGGTAACCCGCGTTGAAAAACTTACAGACCGTTCAAATTTTGTTCGCGAAAACATGATGATAGGTCCATACTTCACCGTAAAAGCTCTGGGGCTGCCTGTTGCCGATTTACAGTTAGATATCAGTGCATATTATCCTCTTTATCAGGCTTTTAATGGTATGAAGCAGCAGCCTAAAAATGTATTAAATTATGCCATAGATACATACCTGGCAATGAATGGCACAATGAAAAGATTTAAATATTTTCTTTTAACAGGAAGTATCGGCATGCATTATATGTACCAGCTCACCGACGAATGGCACATGAATTATTTAGGCCTGGGCATTAGTACAGGAATTGAGTTTCCCCTTTCGGCAGGATGGACAATTGTAAACAGAAATTATTTTTCTTACGATAACGCAAATTTGGGTTCAAATAAAATAATTCAACCTTTCTACGCTTCATACCAGTACCACATCAATTTAGGGGTACGGTACTCGCGTAGAGTAAGGAATGAATATAGTTACATTGGTGGTTAAAAGATTCGTTTCTTTATTTCTTCAATATATTCCCAGGAATTCAAAACCTTCTTGGCAGCAGGTTCTGCAATGCGGGCAATGTCACCTGTCATGTAGCCTTCTTCAATTGTCTGAAGGGTAGCTTTTTCAAGGCGTTTTGCAAAATCTACAAGTTCAGGTGTTCCGTCAAGTTCACCGCGTTTTGCGAGTGCACCTGTCCAGGCAAAAATTGTTGCAACCGGGTTTGTAGAAGTTTTTTCACCCTTGAGGTAGCGGTAGTAGTGCTTTTGAACAGTACCATGGCTTGCTTCATATTCAAAGTTTCCGTCCGGGCTTACAAGAACAGAAGTCA
>CAMNDY010000038.1 GCA_946535985.1 uncultured Treponema sp.
TCATCCTTCTTTGCAGCTTTGAGTGAGTGATGTACACCAAACTCAGGCTTCCAGTTCTTGCGGCATGCAGAAATGAAACCGCTTGAAATGAAGATTGAAGAGTATGCACCACTTATCAAACCTACAATAAGAGCGAGCGAGAAGTCTTTAATGCTTCCTGTTGTGAATACAAAGAGAGCAACTACAGCGAACAAGGTTGTTACAGTTGTCAAAATAGAACGTACCAGAGTGTCGCTCAAAGACTTGTTCAAAATATCATTGAAGTTCTTCGCTTCTGTCATGTACTTAAGGTTATAACGGATACGGTCAAGAATAACGACTGTAGCGTTGATTGAGTAACCGATAATTGTAAGTACGGCAGCAAGAACAGTTGTTGAGAATTCCATCTGTGTCCAGATAATGAAAGTCATCATGATTAAAGTATCGTGAATCAAAGCAATTACCGAACCAAGAGCGAAGTCCCAGTGGAAACGAACTGCAGCATAAACCCAGATAAGGAGTACTGTAAGAACAAACATTAAAACAGATTTAAGAACAATTGAATGAGAGAACGAAGAACCAATAAAGTCTGTCTTTACAATTGCAACATTTTCTTTACCAAACTTACTGTAGAGCTTGTCATTAATCTGAGTATTTACATCAATTGAACCGTCAGAACTAACTCCGGCACGAATCTGATAGCTTGCATCGGCACCATTACCAAGCTGTTTAATAGAGATACCTTCCATTGAAGAAAGTGCATCGCGAACATCATCAGTTGTGATTTCGGAAGTTCCTGCCGGGTAAATGTAAAGCTTAGCAGTTGTAAGCTGATTTGTAGCAGCAGAGTTCAAGAAAAGTTTTGTTGTTGGGAATGATGCATTCAAAACTGTTGTAGAAACTCCATCAATTTTATTCAATTCATTTGCAAGAGCCTGAACTGTTGTAACTTCGTTAAAGTTGATTGAACGGGTTTCGTTAGTTGTTCCAATACCTGTAATAACAACATCAAGCTGACCAGCACTCAAATCAAGAGAAACCTTTGCAGCACCACTGTATGTAACTTCGGCTACAGGAGGAGCAACGCGAACCTCTTCAATAAGACCAGGCTTAAAGTCAATACCAAGATTAACTCCTCGTGTGAACATTCCAACAATACCAAAAATAATAATTATGCAACTTATGATTGCACAAGGAATGAATCCTTTATTAAAATTGAGTGTCTTTTTCATTATTTAATCCCCCATGCAATGCTTACTTTCTTTGCGTGCAGGACGTCTGTATCAAAGTCGAAGATGAGACGAGATACAAACAAAGCTGTGAATACAGAAGAAATTACACCGATTGCCAAAGAAACAGCGAAGCCCTGGATTGCACCAGTACCAAGCCATGACAGGAAGATGGCAGCGATGAAGGTTGTGATGTTAGAGTCCATAATTGCCCAGAAAGCATTATCAAAACCCATTGAAATTGCAACAGGACGACTCTTTCCGTTTCTAAGCTCTTCCTTAATGCGTTCAAAAATCAATACGTTAGCATCTACGGCCATACCGATTGTAAGAATCATACCGGCAATAGAAGAAAGTGTAAGTGTATAATTGAAAGCAGAAAGAATTGAGAACATTATATAAAGGTTCAAAACCTGAGCAACTACAGCGTTCAAACCTGATTTCTTGTAGAAGAAGAGCATGAACACAAGGATTAAACCAAGTCCAAGAATGATGGCCATGATTCCCTGATGAATTGCAGCTTCACCAAGAGAAGCACCAATTACCTGCTGACTTTCTACAGAAAGAGGAACGTTGAGCCAGGCTGTCTGAAGAACCTTCTTAATATTATTAGCTTCTTCCTGGCTGAAGGCACCAGAAAGTGAAACGCTACCAGTATTGATTGCTTCGTTAATGCGGGCATTTGATTTAACCTTGTTATCGCTTACGATAGCCATGTAGTCGTTTACATGAGCAGCAGTGAATTCACCAAAGATTGTAGTTCCTTCACCATCAAGATTAAAGCAAACCTGTGGCTGACCTGTATACTGATCTGAGCGAACTTCGGCAGACTGAACGTGCTTACCGTCAAGAGCAACCTCCTTCTTAACAACAAGCCAGTCTACGCGTTCATCAAGACCATAAGAATCTTTTTCATAAACACCAAATACTTCGCAGTCTTCCGGGATGATTGAAGCATCCATGAGTTCACCAGCTGCATTGAATGTGCTTGAAGGATGCTGTGCATAATAGGTTTTGAATGCGTTTGTAGCATCCATATCTGAAAGACGGAAATTAAGGATACCCTTACCCATTATCAAAGTATTGATTGTATCTGCCTGTGCAGCACCTGGAATTTCAATGTAGATTCTGTCTTCACCCTGCTGTCTGATTACAGGAGATGTAAGACCGAACTTATCGATACGGCTTGTAAGATTTTCAATAGCATTTGCCATTGCTTCTTTCTTGAAGTCAGCAGCATTTTCGGCAGCAACACTATCGCCCTGTGATTCCAAAGCAGCGTCAAGATCTGCCTTTACAATAACGTTCATACCGCCAGAAAGGTCAAGACCAAGCTTTACAGAATTATCGTAATATTTCTTAGCTTTAAGAATTTCATCACGATACTTTGCCTGAATTACATTCATAAAGTCAAGCTCTGAGTCATAAGCTGCTACAACATCTCTTGCAGTCATTTTTTCTGGAACTTTCTGTCCATAAGACTTATACTGCTTTTCGGCTTTCTTATTGAGCCATGCATATTCACCGTCCAAAACAGCGTCTGCATCTTTTACCATGCTTTTGATTGTACGTACATCTTCTGCAGCCTTACTTTCGGCATAGTTCTTGATATTTTCCGTTGATCCCAAGGCAAGCTGTTGAACTTCCTTTGGAGTTCTTCCGTACCAGCTGATTGATGGCCAGAGGAAAACGAAACAAATAGCAAGAACAGCAAGAAGAATAACAAAGCGTGTTCGTTTGTTCATTTTTATTTAACCCCGAATAATATTTATTTTGTTTCTTCTGAAGCAGCTTCTTCCTTTGCAGGTTCTGCAGCTTCTTCTGATTTTTTTGCTTTTCCAAATGCAAACTTCTTCTGTTTCTTTGCAGCGGCTTCTTCTGCAAGCTTAGCCTTTTCTGCATCTGAAAGTTCTACTGAAGAAATTGCTGAGCGGTTGAACTCGATTTTGCAATCATCATCAACTTTTACAATTACAGTGTTTTCTTTTACTGATGAAATTACACCATGAATACCACCAATTGTAATAATTTTATCACCCTTTTTGAGTGCAGAAAGCATACGCTGTGTTTCCTTCTGCTTTTTGTTCTGTGGGCGAATAAGGAAGAAATAGAATATTACGATGATAAGTAATAATGGAATAAAAGATCCTGCCATGCTTGCTGGACCTGCAGCCTGTGCGGCACCGGCTGTCAAAAATGGAATGAAAGACATATTTTCCGTCCTGTTTTTTTATATTTTTTTGATAATTATATCAATTTTATAAGAATATCATTTATAATGAATGATGTCTAGTAATATGTGAAATGGTGTGGATGAAAAAGGCTCCCGCAATATAAATATGAATTCTATTGGCGGGTCCCAGCGACGGAAAAAAAATCAAGGTATCCCCCGTCAGCCGTGCGCCAGCCGACGTAAACGCGGCTGCCCCACTGCCGGTTCCCCCTTAATTTCTTTTTCCTGCGTCCCGCACATTCATTCATGTTTATAAATATTTGTAAAGACTCCGCCTTTTTCATCGATGCCTTTAATTATAGAGTAATTCATTATTATAAAATAAAAAAAACAGGTCGGCCTCTATTGGGCCCGGGATACAGGGGTGGCTATTGGATCAGCTGGGTTAGAGCTTCGTTTAGCTTGCGGACGGAGGAGTCGTTGGGGTTGATGGCTACTACCTGCTTGAGGTAGTATTGGGCTTTGCGGTAGTCGTTTTTGGCGTAGTAGATTTCGTAGAGACGGAAAAGGGCGTCGCTGTTACGAGGGTTTGCAATTAAGCTGGAACGAAGGTCGGCTAAAGAGGTGTCTTCGTTGCGTTCGAGGAAGCTTTTGCGGTAGTAGAGGTAGCTCTTTATTTTTGAAGAAGCAGAAGGCAGCATAGAATCGATAAGTTTTATAGATTCATCACGAGTAAGAATCTGGGTACTTGCAAGAATGTAGGCTTGAGTATTCAATTCACTTGCAGGATTTGCGTTATAGGCCTTCTGAGCAACTTCCATGGCTTCTTTTTTCTTTGCAAGTTTAAGGCAGATGGACACATGCTTAAGAATAAGGCTTTCATTATCAGGCTGTGCTTTTATAAGATTACTGCTTATATCGTAAGCCTCCTGCCAGTTTTCGCGCTGAACAAGACCATCAAGTGCGTAAACCAAGGCATCCTTATTGGAAGGCTTTTTTTCAAGAACAGTTGCAGCCAGCTCGTCGGCATATTTTCCGGCAACAGGCCCATCAGTCAAGGAAGAAATGCGGGCCGCAATAAGAAGTGCATCAACGTTATCTGGATAAAGCTGCATTGCCTTTTCGATTGTATCTGTTGCAGCGTTAGTATTTTTACTCCAGTCAAGCTGAACTCTTGCTCGTAAAATCAGATAGTCAATGTTAGTATCATTCTGGCGGGCATACATATCAAGAAGCGAAACTGCGTGAATATAATCATTTTTTTCTATAAATATGCGGGCGCGGAACAATACAAATTCAAGATCATTTGGAGTCTGCTGAAGAACTCTGGCTACAGCTTCTTCTGCAGCAGCATAGTCACCCTTTTCAAAAGCTATATAAGCATTCTGTTTTAAGATTGCAAGATTAGTGTTGGCTGCTCCCCCAACCTGTCTCATTACATCTTCGGCAAGGGCAGATTTTCCGTTTTTGCTTAAAACCTTTGCATATTCAAGGGCAATTTCTATAGTTTTAGAAGCTTCGTAGGCTTTTGTAAGATAAGGCTCTGATTTTTCATAATCAGAACCTTTTTCGTAATAAAGCCCCGCAAGATAATTTGCAGCGACAGAATCGGCATTTAATTTTAGAGAATCAAGAATACCCTGCTCGCACTGAGTCTGAACATTTGCTGTAATATTTGGTGTAAGAAAAACAAGAGCCGGCAGGAAGGTAGAAAGAAAATCGCTATTTCCTGTGCTGGTATCATATATTCCGTTACGAACAGATTTTAAGGCACCAGTATAAGGAGTTTCTTCTGTAACACCATAAACATTCCAGGTAATTTTCTGAGAAGGCCATAAAATGCGCATGATTTCGGAAGCTGAATAAATGAGGACTTTTTCGTTCTCTGTAAGTTCTGATTCGGTTTTATGAAACTGGGCCATTGCATCAGAAATAGATGAAGGGGACCCCATTTCTACATTCTTAACAATATCTTCATTGATTTTTGCAAAATATGATTTAGGTTTTGCGGCAGAAGGAAGCTTGATTGCTTCGGCAGTCTGGGCAGCTTCTGTCTTAACAGCGGTTTCTTCTTCTGTTTTTACAGGCTCCTCTTCATCTGATTTTTCTGAAACAAGAGGAGGCTCATAATCGCCGGAAGAATGAGTTGATTCTTTTGCAGCAGTATCTGATCCACCACTGGAAGCACAGGCATTAAAAAGAAAGGCAGCAAGAATACACAGAGTAATCAGAGTAGATTTGAAGAGACATGTATTAGTAATGTGAAAAAAATCCTTCTTCAAAAGCAATTGCCCCACCACTGCGTATATTTATTCTACAGACTCATCCATAGATGCAAAATTAGACATCTCTTCTGTATCCTGATCAATGTTTTCATCATCCTTAACAATAAAGTTAGAATGATTTTTTTGAAGCAGGAACAAGGCCACTATAAATATTCCAGCCATCATTAAAAACAAAGGACCACCAACAATGGCAACAGTCTGGAATGGAACTTTTACAATACCAAAAGAAAAAAGCATGAACCATAATCCCATTAAAAACAAGGTAAGGGAAGATAAAAAGTATCCTGCCTGAAGCCTCTGATATTTAATAAAGCCTGCAATACAGAGGAAAATTCCTGCTGTTACACCTATCATCGGCCACCATTGAATAAAAGTATATGGAAGAATTTGAAGTTCATTTAAAACTGTTACAATTCCCCAGAAAAAGAGTTCAAAACCAATAAAAATCTGATGAAGTTTCTTTGTATTACGAATACTTAAAATCAGAACTACAAGTCCACTAAGGGCTGCAATACAGGGAAGATAGTTAATTACAATATGATGATTTTCTATAGGAACAATAATATTAAAAATTCCAAGAAAAATCAAAAATCCGGAGCCAAAATACAAGATGAGATTTGCAAAAAATGAACTGTCTTTTTTCATAGCACGCCCCAAATTTTATATGATTATTATAATTCTATTTTATATGTAAAATTTAATCTTTACAATAATAAATCACTATGTTAGATTAAAAAATATGAAATTTCAAAAACAAATCTGCGTATTTTCAACTATATGTTTATGTCTGGCAGGCCTCTTATTTTCTTCCTGCAAAAACAGGACATATACATCTTCTTTTACAGCAGAAGAAACTCAAAAACAGCTTAATATATTGCTAGAAACCCAGGATCTTGACCCGAAACAGCGCTATACAATAATAAATCAGCTTGCCACTAACCTTCTGGCTGAGCAGGATTATCAGGGAGCTATTTTACTGCTTACAGAATGGGTAGAAAAGAACCCTGATGATATGTATAACTCTTACTGGCTTTTGATGACAGCACATGCCTACCTTTCTTTGGGAGCAGAGCCTGTTGCAGAGTATTATTTTGACCGTATTTTGCAAAAATGCCCTGATCTTCTTGTAAAAGGCAACTCCATTCACTTTATGTGCCTGCAAAACCTTATTCAGATCAGTAAAACTTCGAGCCATAGAATTAAATATTTTAATGAGCTTATAAACCGCTTTCCTCAGGATGTTAATACAACCGAGCTTTATCTGCGCCTTGCCCTTGAATATGAAAATGATAACCAGTGGGATCAGGCCCTTAAAGCATGTGAATTATTTGTTCAGCAGCCGGATGCAACTACAATTCAGATTCCGGGAGAGCCCGATGCTTATAAAAATGCCCGCCATTTAATTGATTTTAACAATTCTTCAAAAGACTGGACCTTTGAAACTTTGCAGGAGCTTGAAACAGCTGTAAAAAAGGCAATTTCAAAGAGAGACTGGCGTGCACTTGACCGCTACAAGGCAAAGGTTAACTTCTTTTCTATGTCATGGCGACAGGATGAAACTGACCCAAACTCGCAGGAAGAGTTTTCTATGGGTGACTGGATGATTCGTAAAGCTCATTATTCTGATACTCTTGATGAATCTTCTAATGCAAACGAAGCCTATCTAAAAACCTGGGGCTGGAACACTTATGTAAGTACCTGGTATCTGTATTTCCGCAAGGTAAACTTCCCTCTTGACCCTGATATTAACGGTAACTGGGAATGGGCCGGTATTTACATTGGAAACAAGCTGTAATGAAAAAAATAATCCTTCTGCTTTTAATATTTTTCTCTATTTGTGCGGGATGTCTTGGACAGGAAAAAGAGACTGTTGAAGGAGAGGTGGTTTCGACAAGCTCAACCACCACGGACATTTCAACCACCACGGACATTTCAAGCAGCACGGACTTTTCTATAAACGAAGAGGACCTTGGTGAAGGTGGCCCTTCGATAAACTCAGGGACCACAGATTTTTCAGAAGATGAAACCGCGGTCCCTGAACTAGATACCGCGGTCCCTGAGCCTGTCGAAGGGCCTACAGACGACACACCTGCACTTGAAAAAAAGCCGCTTTCTCTTGAATATCCGGAGCGGGCAGAAATTGAAAGATTCCGTAAGCAATACCTTGACCCAAAATGGACAAAGGTTTTATATGATGCGCTTGAAAATGCAATTGATTACAGGCTTTATGTAAGAAAGGCTTTAGCCGCTGCAGAACTTCCGCCGGAACTGGAGTATCTTCCGATTGTAGAATCAAATTATAAGACAAATGCAAAATCCCGCTCGGGGGCTTTAGGACTGTGGCAGTTTATGACAAACAGTGTGCGCCCCTTCTTAACCTTAAATGATTATGTTGATGAACGCCTTGACCCCTGGAAAGAAACAGATGCTGCAATTAAAAAACTAAAAGAGAACTACAATATCTTTGGAGACTGGTTTTTAGCAATTGGTGCCTACAACTGTGGAACGGGAGCCATGACACGGGCTCTTGCAAAAGCAGAAGAAAAAGATTTCTGGTATTTGTGCGATAAAAATCTTATTCCTTCGCAAACTCAGCTTTATGTTCCAAAGCTCCTGGCAATTGCAGACCTTGCACTAAACACTGAATATTTTGGAATTGATATTCCGGACCACGAAGAAGAATACGAAGCTTTATATAATGAAACTAATGCTGTTTTTGATTACATCACTGTAAACAAAGCATATTCAATTACAGCGCTGGCCCAGAACATGAGGATAGATACAGCAGAACTCAAACGGCTGAATCCTTCATTTATACTGGGCTTTACACATCCTTCGACAAAATCAGCAATCAGACTTCCGGCTGGAACAGAAGAAATTGCCAGGGCTGCCTTAGAAACAATGGAGCCTATAGATTTTCCTATTAAATATACTGTAGAAAAAGGCGATTCTCTTTGGAGCATTTCAAGACGCTACGGTTGTACTGTGAGTCAGATCTGCGAACTCAATGGTATACAGGAAAATGCAATCCTTAAAATAGGAAAAATTCTTTATATTCCCTCAAAATAAGTCGATAATGAACTAATGAAAAAGATTGTTTTTAAAAGCACAGTTCTTTCGTTATTTCTCTTTTTATCGGCAGGCGCTGCAGGCCTTTTTGCCGCTGAACCAAGCCTTGAATCTACAAGCGAAATCAACTGGATTACAAGACGTTTTACTTCGAATCTCACTCTTGATACTAAAAAGGCAGGACTTGAAATGCCTTCCGGAAAAAAGAAGGCCTCTGCCCTTATAAAATCAAAAATGCCTCAGCTTATTCAGCCACCTTTGCTTGCTTTGTACACAAACTCAGAAAGTACTCTTGAGGATTTTATAATCAACGAAGAGCTTTATCTTGATGATGTTTATCATTTTATTATGAACGGCTATAAAACACCTGATGTTTTTACACCTGATGCAGGCAACTTATATTCAACAAACACTCTTGAAGTTGACCGCCTTGGCCAGAAGCTTATAAAACACAAATACGGATATTTACCGGAAGAACCAATTGATCTTGTTCCAACCCGAGCTTATTCAGGTATTATCATTGATGCCAGAGGTTCCCTTCCTGTTCACGGAGAATTCATAAGCGAAAAAACAAATGCCTGTTTCTTCCCTACTATCTGGGATGAAAACATGAACATCATATATGAAAAAAATACTGCAGATCCAAAGTTTATTACAAATGCAGGCCTTGTTACTTACGATTATTCTAACAATACAGAACGTTATGCTGACCGTATTGGAAATGATCCCCTTTATATAAAGGCAAGTCAGGTATATGGAATAAACCGAACAGATCCTGTAATTAAACGCGCTGATGCCCTTAAGATTCTTACAAATGAAGAGAACCGTGAATTACTGCGACAGGGCAAAGTGGTAATTCTTCTTGACCAAGATAAGCTTGTTTACAATATTTCTACTCCGGAAAAAGACAGAACTTACTATGCACGTTACGAAGCTGTAAAGCAGTATTTCTACCAGAATGCAATTCCAGATGTTACTGTTACAGACACTGTTGACGGAATTCTTTTTGCAATAAATCTGAACTTCTATCCTGATTCACCGGTTCTTTTACCGGGTGAAGGTGTACGAATTAAGCAGATTGCAGAACAGCTTAAAGAAATCCTGATTGACGACGGATACACAATTTTAGTAGAAGGTCACACTGCAGATGTTGGAAAACCTGTTGGACAATTAAATCTTTCAATTGAAAGAACAAAAACTGTACGAGATGCACTTATTGACGAAGGTCTGGAACCTTCTATCTTTACATACAAAGCCTACGGTGGAACAATGCCGATTGCGTCTAACGATACAGAAGAAGGACGGGCACAGAATAGACGTGTATACATCACAGCAAGACCTCGAGCCACCTACATTCAGAGAGACTGGTAGAAGAATTTATTTTTTTACCGACTCTTCTGCTTTTTCGACGAGGGGGTCGAGGGCATAGCCGTTTTTTAGGGATGGGAACATGGCGAAGCCGGCGGAGACATCTATTTCGAAGGGGTAATTATTTTTTTCTTTCCATTCGTTACATTCGGTCGAAATATTGCTAAGGACCTTTTTATAATTGTCTATATTTAAGCCGGCACTTATTACCCCAAACTTATCTCCTTCCAGGCGGGCAATAATATCATTTGAGCGGAAGTGTTTCTGAAGGATTTCTCCTACAACCTTGATTACCTGGTCGCCTGCTGCGTGTCCAAAAAAATCATTTACCTTTTTAAGATTCTTTATATCAAAATAAAGAAGAAGTCCGCTCTGCCCCATTGCTTCGGCATATTTTAAAGCGGTCTCACCAAGTTCAATAAATCCCCGCTGATTTTTTAAGCCGGTAAGATAATCAATATGTGCCATCTCATCAAGAATTTTATAGCCTTGAGTTATGGCTTTTTTATGATTCAACTTACGAGTATATTCATAGCTTGCGTGAATCTGATTTGCAACAGCCTTTACAACTAAATCATAAACTGCGGTATCAAAAATTCCTCGTTTAAGGAAAATATAACCATACTGAATTGTATTATGGAACAAAGACATTATGACAACGCCTTCGCCACTAAAATCAAAGTAACCATCAGGTATCATCTGCTGCGAAGGATTAAACTCAACAGGATGTTTAAGCTCTTTATATTTTGCATTTGGAGAATAATCAAAACAGGCAATAAGTTTTGCCTTCTGAGGCTGACTAAAATACTCAAATGGTTTTAAGGCTTCGGTAGGCCTGTCATAAACAACAACTGCTGCCGAAATCATTCCAAAGCCGGCTAGAGAATGGGTAATATGTTTTCCAACATCTTCAAACTCGATATTCTGCTGAACGTAGGTATCCATCAGGGCTGCCTGGAAAACCTGCTGACGTTTATTGAACCATTCCATTACAGTAAATTTATTATTTCTGCCAAACTCATCAGAAATATCAATCGAAATATAATCATTATCAGAAAACTGTTTTTTGCTTGTTTTTTTGCTGTTTGTTGATTCCCTGAGAATTGCCTTAGCTTCTATAACTTGAACTGGGGGAACTTCTTTATCATTAAGCTGATTTATAAGAGTAAGGGCTGCTTTGTAACCCTGATAATAAACCTTTTGGTTTACGGTTGTAAGCGTTGGTGTAAAGAAGGAGGCACGCTGCATATCATCAAAGCCTGTAACAACAATATCTTTTGGTACTCTGAGGTTTGCACGCTTTGAACAAAAATCAAGACAGGCAAAGGCAAGGTCATCGTTCATTGCAATAATTGCATCAAAATCAAACTTATTCTTTTTCTTTGTATAATAATCATTAAGGATGCTGTAAGCCGAAGAATAATGGAAGTTACTTTTCCATAAAACAACATTTGAAGAAGGAATATCGTTCTTCTTAAGCACCCCCTTTATTAGTTCTGCTCTTGAATTCATTTCGTTTGATTCACTGTCTACGCTCATGATTCCAAACTTCTGACAATCCTGTTCTTTTACAAGATATTTAACAAGAGTTTCCATTGCTTTTGTTGAGTCACAAATAATAGAAGGAATACCCGGTATTTCATGGGCAATACTTACAATTTTAAGAGGCTTATAGGTTTTAAGATATGAAGCAAATGCGGACTTAGACATTCCGTGAAGTTGAGTTCCCGAAGAAACGATAATACCGTCGACATTATGTTCATTAATCTGCGAGCTGATTGCCATATACTGATAGTCATGTCCCGGAGTATTATCCGGCTTGATTTTTCCAATCTGGTAGATAATTAAATCAACATCATGCTCTTTACAGCAGGTTGTAATTCCACTTACAAGACATTCAGAATATTCCGAGTTCAAATAGTCTGCTACAAATCCAATTCTAGTTCTTTTTTCTTCCATATCACCATAATTATAGTTGAATTAAAACGAAAATTTCAACATACTAAAGCTATGGCAGACATACATATTTTTGATCCAGCGCCGGAGGGGACGCCGGTTTCTAATTTTGTTCACCTCCATGTACACTCCGATTATTCACTTCTAGACTCTTGTGCTAAACTAGATTCTCTTATTGCAAAGGCCAAAAGGCTTAATATGCCGGCTCTTGCCCTTACAGATCACGGAAATATGTTTGGTGTTCTTAATTTTGAACATATCTGCCATGCCAATGGAATTAATCCGATTGTAGGAGAAGAGTTTTACGTTGCCTACGGAAGCCATTTAGAAAAAAATGATGTACCCTACAGCCACAAAGGCGAAGATGGAGAACATCACGCACACTACTTTCACCTTATTCTTCTTTGCGAAAATCAAAAAGGCTATGAAAATATGTCATGGCTTTCTTCCATAGCATTCACAGAAGGTCTTTATTACGGAAAACCCCGCATTGATTTTGAACTGCTCGAAAAATATCACGAAGGTTTAATCTGTCTTTCGGCCTGTATTATGGGAGAGCTTCCTCAGCTTTTGCTTGCAGGCATGGACAAAGAAGCAGAAGAGCTTGCATTAAAATATAAAAATCTATTTGGTCCGGACCATTATTATATAGAAATTCAGGACCACGGACTTCCTGATCAGAAAATTGTTGCAGAAAAACTGATTGCCCTTGCTCATAAACTGGACATTCCTCTTGTTGTAACAAACGACGTTCACTACGTTGAACAGGAAGATGCCGAAGCACAGGATGCCCTGCGCTGTATTGGTTTTAAAAATATTTTGACCGAACCTCACTCGCGTATGGGCGGTGAACAGAATCTTACATCCTGGTATTTTAAGACAGAAGAAGAGATGAAGCTCCTCTTCCCCCAGTGTCCCGAAGCTTATGATAACACAATCAAGATTGCAAATATGTGCAATCTTACAATTCATCAGTATAAAACAGAAGAGCTTAAAGGCTGTCTTCCCCGCTTTGAACTTCCTAAAGAATTCCAGAAGCACGGAGATGACTATGTTGCAAACCAGGATGATTTTGTACGTCATCTTGTTGAACAGGGGCTTCGTAAACGCTATGTAGAAATAACTCCCGAAATTCGTGACCGTGCCGAATATGAGCTTGGCATTATTTTTAAGATGGGCTTTTCGGGCTACTTCCTTATTGTATGGGAATTTATTCACTGGTCAAAAGAGCACAATATTCCAATTGGTCCCGGCCGTGGTTCTGGTGCGGGTTCTCTTGTTGCCTACTGTCTTGAAATTACAGATATTGACCCCTTCCGTTTTGGTCTTATCTTTGAACGATTCTTAAATCCTGAACGTGTATCAATGCCCGATTTTGACGTTGATATGGACTTCGACTTTCGTCAGGATATTATCCAGCATACACGAGATTTGTATGGAGAACCTCAGGTAGGACACATTGTTACCTTTGGTACCCTTAAAGCTAAGCAGGTAATTGCAGATGTTGGGCGTGTTTTAAATATCCCTCTTAGTGAAGTAAACATGCTTAAAAAGTGTATACCCGATAACCCAAAGGCTACACTTAAAAGTGCTTTTTCTCCACCAAGCGACAAATTCCCTGATGGAGGGCAGCTCATTCCTTACAAAGATGACCCCCGCTACCAGAAGCTTTTTGAACTTGCATTTAAGCTGGAAAACGTAAACCGCAATACAGGTCTTCATGCCTCGGGAATGGTAATTGGTCTTACTGCCCTTCCAAACTGGGCCCCTGTTTTTAAAGATCCAAAAACAGGTGAAGTTGCCGTTCAGTATACAATGGATATTATTGAACCCTGCGGTCTTGTAAAATTTGACTACCTGGGACTAAAAACCCTTTCTCTTATACGTTATGCAGAAGATATTATTAACAAGCATAAAAAACCTGGCGAACCTGATTTTCATACAGATAAAGTAAGTGAAACAGACCAGCTTACCTTTGAATTATTTCAGCGAGGAGACTCTGTTGCTGTATTCCAGTTTGAATCTCCGGGTATGCAGGATATTCTGCGTCGCTTTAAACCAGAAAAACTTGAAGATCTTGTTGCCTTAAATGCCCTTTACAGACCAGGTCCAATGGATTGTATTCCTCAATATATCGAAGGTAAATGGAAACCAGAAACAATCCACTACCCTGACCCTTCGCTGGAAGACCTTCTTAAAGAAACATACGGTGTAATGGTTTATCAGGAACAGATTATGAAGGTTGCCCAGATAATTGCGGGATTCTCACTTGGTGGTGCCGACATGCTGCGCCGTGCCATGGGAAAGAAAAAGCCTGAAGTTCTTATGAGCAAGAAAAAAGACTTTATAGAAGGCGCCATAAAAAAAGGTTTTGCCGAAAAGCATGCTGATGACATTTTTGAAATAATGGTTCCTTTTGCCGGTTACGGTTTTAACAAATCGCACGCTGCAGCCTACTCTGTTCTTGCATATCGTACAGGCTGGCTCAAGGCTCATAAACCTGCAGAATTTATGGCAGCCAACCTTACAAACGAAATTAACTCTACAGACGGACTTCCTGTTTACATAGAAGAAGCCCGCAAAATGGGAATAGCTGTAGACGCCCCTGATATCAACCGTTCCGATGTTTATTTTGATGTTGTTGATGGAAGAATTGTTTTTGGTCTTAAAGGAATAAAAGGAATTGGAGATACTGCTGCAAGAGCAATTGTTGCAGAAAGGGAAGCAAACGGCCCTTACAAAAACTTCATGGATTTCTTAAAGCGAATTGGCGTAAACGTTGATGCAGACGGAAAGCTTCTTGTAAATAAAAAAGCTATTGAAGTTCTTATAAAAACCGGTGCCTTTGATAACGTTGGAAAAGACGACGGAACTTACTTAAACCGTGTAACGCTGCTTGCAAATATGGAAGCTGCAATTGCATATGTAAATGATATAATGTCAGATTCGCGCAAAGGTCAGGAAAGCTTGTTTGGAGATTTTTCTGAAGAAGAACTTTCTTACACAGAATTTGAATTCCAGAAAATTGATGATGTTCCAACAATGGAGCTTCTCAATATGGAAAAGGAATGCATTGGCTGTTACGTAAGCGGTAATCCGCTGGATGATTATAAAAAAGCAATTGCCAGAGCCGTTACCTTAAAATCTTCTAACATGGAAAGAGTTGCGGCAGAAGCAAAAGCCGAAAAAGCCCACATGGATGCAGCAGGTGTAAACTCTTGGCAGCGACGCGATGCGGGAAAATCTTATATTGCTCTTGGAATGCTTTCGGGACTTCATCCAATCCGCACAAAAAAAGGCGACGATATGGCTTTTGCCAAGCTTGTTGATTACGAAGGTGAAATTGACTGTACCTTCTTCCCAAAAATCTGGGGAGTTCTCAGAAACCAGCTTGAAGACGGTGGAATCTATGCCTTTAAGGGTAAGGTAGACGCTTCGCGCGATACACCTTCCCTCCTTGTAGATTCTATTGAAGATGCAAAACTTCTTGAAAACCGTTCAATTGAGTCGGTACACCTTCTGCTTAATACAAATTTCAATAATGAAACACAAATTTCAGATTTAAAGAATATTTTATTTGATGAAAGGGGCAATTGTTCAGTATATTTTCATGTAGACACTGGGAAAAATCCTTTTGTCATCAAAGCAAATGACCAGCTTCATATTAATGCAGAAGAGGCAACTATTGAAAAATTAAAGTCTGTTTCTTTTGTAAAAGACGTGTGGCTGGAATAGGAGTATTTACATGGGAATAGTTTTATCTATACTTTCGGGCCTGGTTGTTCTTTATACAGTCTTATGCCTGATTTCTATATTCATGACCTGGATTCCGGGAGCAAAGTTTACAAAGTTTGGAAAAGTGATTTCTGCAATAACAGATCCTTATCTAAATCTCTTTTCTAAGAGAGGCTGGTTCAGAGTCGGAAACATTGATTTTTCACCAATCCTTGCAATTGGAATTCTTTCTATTCTTTCATCAGTAATCGGGGGAATTGCTACAAGCGGCCGAATCCACTTTGGCAGCATTCTTGCTATGATTCTTGGAATGATCTGGAGCCTTATTTCTACCCTTCTTGGCATTTTTATCCTGCTCATATTAATCCGTTGGATTGTGCTTCTTGTAAATAAAGGTCAGGTTTCTACAAACTCAGCCTGGTATCAGGTAGATTTGATGCTGCAGAAATTTGTTTATAAAATCGGAAATACATTTTTCAGGAATAATCTTACCTACCAGAAGGCCCTGCTTGTAAGCTGGATTTCGCTTGGAGTTATCTGGTTCATTGCAAGAATATTGTTTGGGATTTTAATTAATCTATGCAATAACATACCTTTCTAGTATGATTGTTTCGCCTTCGGCTCGCAATGACGATAGCGCATGAAAATAAATGATATTAAAAACCCCGTCTCTACAATAAGCGGGATTGGTCCACAACTTACAAAAAATCTCGCAAAACTAAATGTCTTTACTGTGGGCGATTTACTGCAGTATTATCCGCGGGCATACGAAGACCGTTCTGTAAAAGTAACTCTTGCAGAATATAAAACGCAGCCCAAAATTCACACCGTTGCAAAAGTTATGTCTCACCAATGGTTTGGCTACGGCCGCATGAAGACACTTAAAATAAATATAAATGACGGAACAGCGCCTGCCGAGCTTATTTGTTTTAACCGCGCCTTTTTAGAAAATCAGCTTGAAGTTGGAGCAGTAATAACGGTAACAGGAAGCTTTTACGTAAAATACAATAAACTGCAGAGTACATCCTTTGAAGTTACAAAAATGAGCCTGAAGCAGCTTGGAGTAGAATCTATGCAGCAGGTAAACGCCGCTTTTTTGCGCCAGGCCAAACCTTTGAATACAGGCATTCTTCCCCTTTACCATCTTACCGAAGGAATTACCCAAAAGGTTTTAGCAAAAGCAATTACCGCTGCTGTAAGTCAATATGCTCATGGAATTGATGATGAATTACCGGAGGATATTATTCAAAAACGAGGGCTCATTCACAAGCAGGAGGCTCTTACACAAATACATCTTCCAAAAACACTGGAAGAAGCAGAAAGCGCAAGAAAGACACTTGCTTACGAAGAACTTTATCATCTGCAGTATGCAATTGCGGCGAGAGCCTATAGACACAGAGGTTTTATTCCTTCTGAAAGTCTGCCCCAGGGACTCCCTCAAGAAGAAGATCTTAAAGAATTATCTGTAGCCCAGTTCAGGGCATCTCTTTCTCCCTTGCAGCGCCAGCTCATGGATAAAATTCCTTTTGATTTAACGCCTGACCAGCAGAAAGTTATTTACCAGATGAATGCCGAAATTGACACAGGCTTTACCCAGCGCTATAAGCCTGACCTTAATTCGGGCAGGCCTCCTTTTACAATGGCAAGACTTTTGCAGGGAGACGTTGGTTCCGGTAAAACCCTCACTGCCCTTTTTATATGCCTGCGGGTAATCAACTATGGTGGTCAATGCGCCTTTATGGCACCAACAGAAATCCTTGCACGCCAGCACGCAGAAACAACGCAAAGAATGCTTGGCAGTCTTGGAATACGCACAGCATTTTTAACTGGAAACGTAAAAGCTTCGGGCCGAACCCAGCTTTTAAAAGCCCTCAAGGCCGGAGAAATTGATATTCTTATAGGAACACATGCCCTCTTCAGCGCCCAGGTTGCATACAAAGATTTACAGCTTGCAGTAATTGATGAACAGCATCGCTTCGGAGTTTTACAACGTCAGGCAATTATAGCAAAAGGACGAGTCTCAGAAGAAAACGGAATGACAAGTGAGCCCCACCTTTTAATGATGAGCGCAACACCAATTCCCCAGACCCTTGCCCTTACAATGTTCGGAGACCTTGATGTTTCTGTAATTAAAACTTTGCCTAAAGGACGAAAACCAATTCAAACTTATCTTGTAAAAGAAGGCAACGAAAGGAACGCCTACGAAGCAGTAAGAAAAGAGCTTGCAAAAGGTCATCAGGCATATTTTGTTTATCCTGCAATCCAGTCAGACGGAGATTATAAATCGGCAGAACAGAACTTTGAGCAGCTTAAAAAGATTTTTCCGGAATACAGCTGCGCACTTGTTCACAGTAAAATTGATGAAGACCAGCAGGCAAAAGCCCTCAGCGATTTTCATGACGGAAAAATACAGATTCTTGTTGCAACAACAGTTATTGAAGTTGGCCTTGATGTTCCTAATGCAAGCTGCATGGTTATTGAACAGGCAGATCATTTTGGAATGGCTCAATTGCATCAGCTGCGGGGACGTGTTGGACGAGGCAGCGACCAGTCTTATTGTTTTTTAATTTATAATAAAAATCTTTCAGATACCGGCATTGAACGCATGAAGGCTTTGCGGCAGAGCACGGACGGATTTTATATTGCAGAACAGGATTTAAAAACACGAGGCCCGGGCGAATTACAGGGAACTGCCCAGGCCGGGGAATTGGCATTCAGTATTGCAGACATCAGTAAAGACAAAGAACTTTTGCTCCAGGCCCGTACCGATGCATTTTCTGCTTTTTCAAACTCTTATGCAGCAAGATAGCCGTCGAGTTTTTTCATTCTTGTAGGATTCTGTAAACGGAAAATAGCTTTCTTTTCAATCTGGCGTACACGCTCTTTTGTAAGATTACATTCTTCACCAATTTCCTGCAGGGACATTGGCTTAAGACCATTCAAACCGTAGCGTAGGCGAAGAACCTTTGCTTCATTTGGCTTGAGTGTATCCAAAAGCTTGTTCATATCATTTTTAAGAGCCTTGTTTACAGTTGCTTCTTCAGGGCGCTCGTATGTCTGGTCTTCAAAGTAATCGCCTACAACAGAATTGTCGCTTTCTTTTGAAGAAACCTTTGCATCAAGCGAAACCATATCATTACTGATTGCAAGAAGTTCACGAACCTTTGCTTCCGGCATATTTACCATCTGGGCAATCTGCTCTACTTCTTCTGTTTCGCTCAAAGTATTATTGATGAGGTTGCTTGCATATTCAATGCGGACAAGTTCATTTGCACGATTGAGTGGAAGACGGATTGCACGACTCTTTTCGCTTACAGCTTTAAGGATAGACTGATTAATCCACCATACGGCATAAGAAATAAAGTGATAGCCGCGCTCCGGTTCAAACTTATCAATTGCAGTTATAAGACCAATATTTCCTTCACTGATTAAATCTGTAAGGTCAAGACCATGATTCTGATATTTCTTTGCTACTTTAACAACAAAGCGGAGGTTTGCTTTAATAATCTTATCTTTAGCAGCTTTGTCGCCCTTTTTAGCTTTCTGGCAAAGCTCTACTTCTTCCTCGCGTGTAAGCAAAGGAACCTTGTTGATTTCCTTAAGATACATTGAAAGAACATCATCGTGTTTCATCTGTAAAACCTCCAAAAGTTACTATACACCATATATACAGCAAGTTTCGTGCCAAGTTCCTATTTCTGAAGATTTTCCCTAAAATTCAATAAAAAAAGCGGAAAAAAGACCTTTTTTGTGGTCATTTTTCCGCTTCTGCCATTTTTACTGTGTCATTTTAACACAGCCCCCCTTTTCGGAGCCTTTTTTGTGTTATTTTGACACATATTCAATTGCAACTATATAATCATCTTGAGCATACCTTAAAAAAATAATCAGGGTTTTATAATAAAATTATTCTCCTGCCTTAAACTTTCGGAACGGAACCACGTATTCGCCTTGCCCACATTTTGCCCATGAGCGACTAAGAAGTGTTAATTCTGGCCAAATGACTTTAGCAGTTTCAAAGTTTTTATCAAGCTCTTCGTAATTTCCAAAGAAATATGGAATAGCCCAAGAGGCTTTTGTATTATAATCATCAAGCCATGTCATTGCTGTCCAGTAACCACCGATTACTACTTCACCATTTGCATTGAACTCATGTTCTCTCAAGGGTATTGATGAAACAGCATTGTAAGAAGCCGATACCAAATCATAATTTCTGCTTGTTTTTATAAAATCAAAAGGATGCGGCATAAACCATTCTTCTTTATATTGCTCCGGTAAGCTATAAGTAGTCCCATATTTATTTACATAATCAAAAGCAGCATAATTGTTAGCAACATTCCAGTCTTCAACCCCCTTTGGATCTGCCTTGCAAATATTATCCCATACAGCAAAGGAATCAAAAGGACCTTTAAAATAAACTTTATCCCATCCAGTATCTGTAATACCGCTTTCAGAATGATCTCCAGATGAATCATTACGATTGATATTTCTTATTACATTTTTTTCAGTATCAATAAGTTCTTCATAAGCATATACACCTATTGCACACCAATAAAGAGGTTCTGACTGATGAAGACCAATACCGTATGCAGTATTTCCATCTTCAGAAATATAAGAGATTACGGCTACAGCCTTTTCTTTTTGTTCATTTGTTATGCTCTGAATTTTATCATAATCAACCTTTGTTCCATCAGAAAGAACGATGTCTCCAGGTTCATAGCCAGAAGTATTTGGAACCCACTTTGCATAAAAATTAGTATGTTTTATAAGTCTTTCTTCACTATGATAGCAATAAATGTCACCCCATCTATCATCTTGAATCGTGGTATAAGCATTAACACTCTTTTTACATTCAGGATCAAAATACCAGCCCTCAAAAACAAAGCCTTTTCGTCTTGGGTATCTTTCTATTCTTTCAAAGGCAAAAGCTCCTTCAGATCCATAAGCAATTATATCTTCTTTTGGAATTCTTTCTTCATAAAAAACTACATCACTGCCGTCATTCCTCATGAATTTTACATCGATATAGTCCATGTTTAAATAAAACTTCAAAAAATGGGTTCTATAGATTTTGCCATCAATTTCGATATATCCCTGACAGTCACAAAGCTTTGAAAATTCTGAATCGTCATCAGGATTTCCACTGGCTACAAGTCTTGCTCCAGGATATTTATTCAAAGTAAATCCAAATTCCCAGTATTCCTGATCTGTTGAAATATCAGAAGGGGTTTGCCCAATAAAGACATGCTTGAAAGAAATTGGTTTGCCAGGAGAAAAATATTTGGAATAAACAGAATTTTCACCTATATCTTTGTTGACCCGTTCAATTGTTCCGCTAAATTTTTGTCCCGGAAGATATTCTGCAAGCTCAAGAGCATTATCATCATAATAAAAAATGTACATTTCTTCACTTGTAAAGAATTTCGGGTCATTTGTTGTAATATAATTCTTAGTAAGGTCTGCTCCGCAATTAGTACAGTATTTTTGATTTTCAGTAATATCATGTCCACATTCCGGACATTTTTTTGTAGCTGGAGTTGTTTCTTCAGTCTTATCTGTTTCTTCAGTCTTATCTGTTTCTTCAGTCTTATCT
>CAMNDY010000039.1 GCA_946535985.1 uncultured Treponema sp.
CAAACCCGGCCTACAGAAATCGAATTATTACAAAACTGTAGGCCATCCCCAATTCTTCCCCAAAAATCCAGCCTACAAAACTCAAAAATCTCAAAAACTGTAGCCCCCCCCCCTCAAAAAAAAACTCCCATATATAATATGCAAAAAAAATGGCACTTATTACAAAAAAACAAGAAAAAAATTTAAAAATATTCCCAATTCAATAGAATTTATGCTATTATAAAAACATGCCTGATGTAGTTACTAAAATTGGAACGCCATTGAATCTGGGAGCAACAATTACTCCGGAGGGTGTTAATTTTTCAATATATAGTAAGGATGCCGCAGCAGTTTCTATTTGTCTTTTCGAAAATGACAAATCTCAGCAGCCATATACAGTAATTCCTTTTGACCCAGCAATAAATCGTACAGGCGATATCTGGCATATAGAGCTTTGCGGATTGGGGGCAGGCACTCTTTACCTTTACAAAGTAGACGGCCCTTACGAACCAACAAAAGGCCTGCGTTTTAATCCCCACAAATATCTTTTTGATCCATACGCAAAAGCCTTTACAATAGGTTCTGTTTTCCGCTCCTATAACTGTCAGCACCGCCAGGGCTTTGAGGCAAATGAAGGCGGCGAACTCCGTGACCTTTCCGACTTTCCAAAATGCGTTGTCGTAGATGACGACTTTGACTGGGAAGGCGACAAACCTCTAAACTATCCGCTTGAAAAAACTGTAATCTACGAAACTCATCTTAAAGGCTTTACCGCCTCTGCCAGCTCCGGAGTCGCTCCTGAAATTGCAGGCACCTACAAAGGCTTTACTCAAAAAATCGATTACCTCCGTGACCTTGGCGTAACTTCTGTAGAGTTTCTGCCGCTTTTTGAGTTTGACGAAAACGAAACAGCAAATACAAATCCCCGCACAGGAGAAACTTTAGTAAACTACTGGGGCTACTCAACAATAGGATTCTTTGCTCCAAAAACAGGCTATGCTGCAGACAAAGCGCCTGGTGGTCCTGTTCGCGAATTTAAACAGATGGTAAAGGAACTCCACAAAGCCGGCATAGAAGTAATTCTTGATGTTGTATACAATCACACAGCCGAAGGAAACGAGCGCGGTTATACCTTTGAATTCCGTGGCCTGCAGAATGATGTTTATTATTCTCTCCCGCAAAACGACAGGCAGTATTATATGAACTTCAGCGGTTGCGGAAACAGTGTAAACTGCAATCATCCTGTAACCGGGCAGTTTATTTTAGACAGCCTGCGCTACTGGGTACTCAATATGCATGTAGACGGCTTCCGCTTTGACCTTGCTTCCATTCTAACCCGTGCACCAAACGGAACTCCAATTCCTTATGATATGCCAAGCCTCACCGCAACAATAAGCCTGGACCCGGTTCTTGCAAAAACAAAAATAATTGCAGAGCCTTGGGATTGTGCAGGCCTCTACCAGTTGGGAGGTTTTCCGGGCGGCTCTTTTGCAGGCCCAAACCGCTGGTCCGAATGGAACGGCCGCTTCCGGGATGATATCCGCCGCTTTATCCGTGGCGACGATGACGCAACAACAGCCGCCGCAACCCGCATTGCAGGAAGCTCCGATGCCTACAACCATTCAGGTCGCGCTCCAACAGCTTCAATAAATTTTATCACCGCCCACGACGGCTTCACCCTCAACGACCTTGTTACTTACAACCATAAACACAACGAAGAAAACGGCGAAGAAAACCGCGACGGCTCCGACGATAACTTAAGTTACAATAACGGTTTTGAAGGGGAGTGTACAAACCCAAAAATCCAGACCCAGCGCATAAGAAAAATCAAAAATTTTCTTATTTACCTTTTTATGTCCCAGGGGGTACCAATGCTTCTTGGCGGAGACGAAATGCGCCGCACTCAAAACGGAAACAACAACGCCTATTGCCAGGACAATGACATCAGCTGGATAAACTGGACCCTGGCACAAAAAAACAAAGACCTGGTCCGCTTTACAAAAAATCTTATTGCATACCGCCGTAGTCACTCAGTTTTTTCGCGCACAAAATTTTTTACAAACACTTACGACAAAGACACAGTTCCCGAAATTGCCTGGTATGATATAAATGCAAAAAATCCCGACTGGAGCAAGCAGAAACGTTTCCTTGCCTTTAAGCTCAATGGCACCGCCGGCAATCCTGATGAAAATGATTTTTACATTGCAACCAATTCCGATATTTACGACCTTACCATAACCTTGCCGGCCCTTTCAAATGGACGCAAATGGCATTTAGTCGCCGACACCTCGCTGCAATCTCCGGAAGATATTTTTGAACCTGGCCTCGAAGAACCTTTGCGTGAACAGCGACGCTACGTGCTTTTATCTGGTGCAAGTGTAATTCTTACAGGCAAGTAAGCTAAGCCCTTTCTGCAAGTTCTTCCCAGCGAGCATATTTTTCCTCAAGCAAAGCCGCAATTTCTTTATATCTTTCGCCAGCCGCCCGAGCTTCCTCAAAGTTCGACAACGCCATTTTTTCCTCAAGCTCTTTTTGCTCTTCTTCCAGCGCCGGAATCTCTTCATTAAGCTGCTCAAATTCTTTCTGCTCTTTAAAAGAAAGTTTTTTCTTTTCCGTCTTACCACAGGAGGGGGAAGCCTCCCCCTCGCTCCAGCCCGCTTTGCGGTCTTCCGCTACCCCCTCTGCGGGCTCAGACGCCGCCCGCAACGCCTGCTTCTCCTTTTTAATTTCCTCGCGATATTCAATATACTCGCTGCATTTTCCAACAAAGCCGCTTATATCACCGTTTTCTTCCATAATAAAAAGGCTGTCTACAGTTTTATCCATAAAATATCGGTCGTGACTTACAAGCAAAAGACAGCCTTCGTAATGCTCAAGAAATCTTTCCAGATTATTCATTGTAAAAATATCAAAGTCATTGGTAGGCTCGTCTAACACAAGGAAGTTAGGATTCTCTAACAAAAGTCTTACAAGAAAAAGTCTTTTTCTTTCTCCGCCACTTAAGGTGCTTACAGGACTGTGCTGGATTTTTCCTTCAAAGCCAAACTCCTCTGCAAAGCGAGAAGCAGAAACTTCTTTTTTACCATCGTTCAGCGTCATGTGTTCTGCAGTTTCTTTTATATATTCAAGAACAGTAAGGTTTGTATCTTTAAAAATCGGGTTCTGTGTGTAATAGCCGAATTTTGTGTTTATACCAACATCAATACTTCCAGTGTCCGGTTTTAAGTTTCCCGTAACAATATTCAAAAAAGTAGATTTCCCCGAACCGTTGTCTCCAAAAATCCCAATCTTCTGCCCCTTGGTAAATACATAAGAAAAGTTTTTTATAACCGGCGAATTTCCTTTTAAATAGTTTTTGCTTATATTGTGAAGTTCTAAGATTTTACCGCCAAGCCTCTTTCCCTTAACTTCAAAAGTAAAGCCCTTATCTGCCTGAAACTTTTCGCGGTTAATAAGCTGCTCATCCCGTTGAATGCGGGCCTTAATTTTTGTACCACGGGCGCAGGGCCCCCTGAGCAGCCATTCCCTTTCAAAGCGCAAAACAGATTCTATCCTTCGTTCGGCGTTAGCTTCAATTTCTGCTTCAATCTCTTTTTTCTCAAGATACTTACTATAATTTCCTTCGTAAAGCTTAAGATGGTTGCGGGCCAGTTCATAAATATTGGAACACACAGCATCTAAAAACCAGCGGTCATGAGTAACCATTAAAACAGCGCGTTTTGTATCATGGAGATAATTTTGCAGCCAGTAGATTGTAGTTATATCAAGATGGTTGGTAGGCTCGTCTAACAAAAGAAGTTTTGTGTCTTCTACAAGAACCTGGGCCAGTGCAACTTTTTTAATCATCCCGCCGGAAAGAGTTCCCATCTTAAGCGACAAATCTTTAATACCAAGAGTTGCTAAAATAGAACTTATCTGCGCTTCATAATTCCATAAATCATTCTGCTCCATTTTTAACATAGAATCTTCGTAGCGCTTTTGAAGTCCTTCGCTGCCAGAGCCGCTTCCCGCCATTTCTTCGCATAGTTCCTCGTATTCACGGATAAGCTTTAGCTTTGGAGAATTGCTTTTAAAAATATGTTCCCGGATTGTATTTTCACAGTCAAAATCAGGATTCTGGGGCAGGTAAGAAACTCCGGCTTCTTTATTCAAAACAACACTGCCTTCATCAGGCTGTAAAACTCCTGCAATTGTTGCCAGCAGGGTAGATTTACCGGTTCCGTTGCGTCCAATAAGGGCTGCTTTTTCGCCTTCCTGAATTCCAAAAGAAACTTGTGTAAAAAGAGGTTTTTCTCTTCCGATTTTTGCAAGATTATTAATAGAAAGAATGTTCACATCTATATTATTATGAATTTTTTTCGACATTGCAACTCGGCCAATTATGATGTAAAATATATAAATCATAAAACTCATCGTAAAAAGTAGACTTTATTTTATTAGGAGACTTTTTAAATGGAATTCAACAAAGAACAATTCAAAGAAAACCTTTCTGCACGTTTGCGCCGTCAATACGGAAAGGATATTTCGCAGGCTAACAAGCATGACCTTTTTGATGCTGTTTCTGCAAGTGCAATAGAAATCATTATGCCTAACTGGATGGCAACCCGCGCAGAGTACGATAAAAAACCTGTAAAACAGCTTTATTATTTGTCTGCAGAGTTCCTTATGGGACGTGCCCTTAGCAATAACCTTATCAACGCAGGAATTAAAGACTCTGTAAAAGAAGTTCTTAAAGAAATGAATATCGATTTTGATATGATCGAAGACGAAGAGCCTGATGCTGGTCTTGGTAACGGTGGTCTTGGCCGCCTTGCTGCCTGCTTTCTGGACTCACTTGCTACACTGGACTATCCAGGACACGGCTACGGAATCCGCTACGAATACGGTATGTTTGAACAGCGTATAGAAGACGGTTACCAGGTAGAGTATCCTGATAACTGGCTTGCCCACCGCGACCCTTGGGAAATCAAACGTTCTGACCTTGCAGTTACAGTTAAGTTTGGCGGAAACATCTGCTACGGAAAAACTCCTGACGGTCAGCCACGCTTTTATATAGAAAATGCAGAGGAGGTTACAGCAACTCCTTACGATATGCCTATTATTGGTTACGGTACAAAGACTGTAAACACATTGCGCCTCTGGCAGGCTTCAAGTCCAAACGGCTTTGACCTTCAGCTTTTCAACAACATGGAATATAACCGTGCTGTAGAACGCCAGAACTCTGCAGAAAATATCAGCCGCGTTTTGTATCCTAACGACAACGGTCCAAGCGGAAAGGCACTCCGCCTTAAGCAGCAGTACTTCTTTAGCTCTGCTTCGCTCCAGGATCTTGTACGCCACTATGTTGCAAACCACGGAACAGATTTCAGTCATTTTGCAGACTATCATGTAATTCAGCTTAATGATACTCACCCGGTAGTTGCAATTCCTGAGCTTATGCGTATCCTCTTGGATGATTACAATGTTGGCTGGGACGATGCCTGGAACGTTGTAACTCATACCTTTGCTTATACTAACCATACAATCCTTGCAGAAGCTTTGGAAAAATGGCCAATCTCTATTTTCCAGGGACTGCTTCCACGTATCTACCAGATTGTAGAAGAAATTAACCGTCGTCTTGTAATTGAACTGCGCCAGAAGTTCCCTAACGATTACTACAAGCACGAGCACATGGCAATCATTCACAACAACATGGTTTACATGGCCTGGATGGCAATTCATGCCTGCTTTAGCGTAAACGGTGTTGCTGCCCTTCATACAGAACTTTTGAAGACTGCAGAGCTTAAAGACTGGTATGCAATTTATCCTCAGAAGTTTAACAACAAGACAAACGGTATTACTCAGCGCCGCTGGCTCCTTAATGCAAACCCACGCCTTAGCGACTTTATTACAACCCGCATTGGTCACGGCTGGGAAAAGGATTTGAAAAAGCTTAAGGAGCTTGAAAAGTTTGCGGACGACGACGCATCTCTTAACGAGCTTATCAAAATCAAAATGGAAAACAAGCAGGAGCTTGCAGATTACCTTAAGCATGCACAGAATGAATTCCTTGATCCGGAAAGTATTTTTGATGTTCAGGTTAAGCGCCTTCACGAGTACAAGCGCCAGCTGCTCAACGTGCTCCACATTATGTATGAGTACAACCGTCTGGTAGAAAATCCTGATTATGATCCACCTGCACGCACTTATATTTTTGGTGCCAAGGCTGCATCCGGTTACCGCCGTGCAAAGGCAATCATCAAACTTATTAACACAGTTGCCGACAGAATTAACAACGACCGCCGTGTACGCGGAAAGATTCGTGTTGTATTCGTAGAAAACTACCGCGTTTCTGTTGCAGAAAAAATCTTCCCTGCCGCCGATGTTTCAGAGCAGATTTCTACAGCCGGTTACGAAGCATCAGGTACTTCTAACATGAAGTTCATGGTAAACGGTGCTTTGACCCTTGGAACTATGGACGGTGCCAACATTGAGATTTTTGAAGAGGCTGGAAAAGAAAACGGCTTTGTATTTGGTCTTCTTACAGAAGAAATCAAAAAGATGGAAGCAGAACATTCTTACAATCCACAGGAATACATCGACTGTAATCCTGCTCTTGCCAAGGTTGTTAATCAGCTTGTAGACGGAACTTATGATCCGACTCACCAGCTTTTCAAAGAGCTTCACGACTCTCTTGTTTACGGTGTAGAAGGTCAGCGTCCTGATGTTTACTACGTTCTTGCCGACTTTGATTCTTACTGCAAAGCCCAGGATAAAATTGCCGCCGCCTATGCCGACAAGAAAACCTGGGCCCGCAAGGCACTTATAAACATCGCCAATTCCGGTAAGTTCTCAAGCGACCGTACAATCGAAGATTACGTAAGAGATATCTGGAAGCTGGATAAACTGGAGATAAAATAAGATTTTAGTGTGGTCCCTGAGCCTGTCGAAGGGCCCACGCAACCAATAAAAAGGCCGTCACATTTCTGGACGGCCTTAATTTTTTATGGAGGATTTAATTACAAGAGATTATAATCCGAGCATGCTTTCAACTTTCTTTTCAAGAGGAAGCTTTTTAGCAGTACCTGTTGCAAGGTCAATACTAACAGTTATATAACCGCCATTTGTTTTTACTGCATTATAAATCAACTCTTTGTCCTGGAGTTTGAATGCATAGATTCCAAAGAAACTTGCTTTATTTGGATCACTTGCAAGTAAATCTTTTGTTACATTATTTGAATGGTAGTAAACTGTCTTCTTGTCAACTGCAAGGGCTGCAATTCCATCTGAGTTTGCTACAAATGGATTCTGGTACCATGGATCTGTTTCGTCGCGGTTTGCTGTATCATAATCCCATCTTGGCCAGAACTCAAGTGTTGCAAGGTCTCCCGGCTGAGTACATTTGAAGTTTCCTCTGTTATCTGTAAGCTGGAAGGCTGTAGCATGAGAGTTATTACCTTTTGTTCCATCTGCATTTACTTTAGTTTCACTCCAGATATCGCTCAAAACCCATGTTCCTTCATTGTTTGCAAGAATAATACCGTTCATGTGAGCTCCAAAGGCACTCTTAAAGAATCCTGCATCATCATCAAGGAAGTAAGCAGACTTGTCTGTACCTTTCTGGAACATAAAATATCCAAGAGGGAAGGCAGGTTCTGTTCTTTCAGAAAGTATTGAATAACCTTCTGATTCAGCCAAACCTCCATTGTTCCAGTAATCATAGTTGAAGCGTTCAACTAAAGTTGTGAAAAGATTATTATCTGTCCAGTCATTTTTTGCAGAATCGTCCAGATTAAGAGCATCTTCGAGACTTGTTGTAAAGAGGAATTTCAAGGCATCTTCATCTTTAAGGTCACATTCGCCAAGAATTGCAAAATCATCTGTTGTATATTCATTGCCGTCGCCACCTTTGCAAGTAACACCTGTCATGTCCTTGAATTTTGAGAAATTGAACTCAATTTCGCCGTCATAGCAGCAAAGTCCTTTGAGATAGTCCAGAAGCTTTTTATAATCAAGATTTTCATCTGCTGCAACAACTTCCTGATATGTTAAGTTTGCTCTATAAGCCTCCATGTCGCTTGGACTTATACCAAAAATTGAAGTTTTTATAAAATCAAGAATCTGCCACCATTGAACAGCGTGATATTTTTTTACCTTGGCTTCTGAATAACCATTTGTATCTTTTTCGGCAACATAAAGTCCTGAATTTGGTCTTCCCATGTCGTTGTAGTCATCAACATACCAGTAAGCAAGATTTGTTACAGGGTTAATTGCAATGCTTGAAACTGCCCATGATGGTTCAGCAGAAGCATTTGTAGTTTTATATTCATACATAGAAAGTGGCGGCTTGTTTGCATTAACCTGGAAGGCATAAACATTGTTCTGTTTGTTGTCTACCATTACGTTAAGGAAAATCCATTTTCCATCTTTTGTAACTTTGAAGTTTCTGATATATACATCGCCTTCAATGTTAGTTAATGAATATTCATCGAGTTTATCTGTTGATGGATTATAGCGGAAGATTATATATTTACCTTCTGGATCATCATCATGAGCAAGGGCAAAAAGGTTACCGTTTTCATCAAACTGAATGTAATCTTCACCTTCATTTTCTTTCTGCCATGTTGTAAGGAAATAATTTACCTTTCCACCTTTGTTCAAAACATCTACAGTTGTTCCGTCTGGTTTCTGGTACATAAGCATACTGATTCCGGGAGCAGGAGTATCATCTGTATATTTCCACCAGTCAATATAGCAGGCAAAAACAGTATAGATACCTTTGTTTGGTTCTTCTGCAGTTTCATATGGACACTGATAAATCTCTCTTACCGGCTGAGGTACACACCATTCAGCAAGTTTAAGTTCTTCTGCAGGAACTTCAAGAACTGTTTCTTCTGTAAGTTCCCCGTTTTCATCTTCTACAACAGCAACCAAAGAATCAAGTGGAGAAGCTTCTTCTTCTGTGTCGGCCTCGTCTCCTTCTCTTGAAGCTTTTCTGGCATAAGCTGCTCTGGCTGAGCTTTCACTCTGTTCATCAGCCCACTGTGTTGCAAGATATTTTGCATCTGTAACATTCAATTTGAATTTAATCAAATCGGCACTCTTAGCAGTATGTGTTTCTTTTTGTATATCCGGCTTTCCGCCAGCTGGACTTCCACATCCACTTGCAATCAGTCCCAAAAGTCCAATTGCAAACACCATTGAAAAGATTCTTGTTTTCTTCATAAAAACAACTCCCTTTTTTTGTAAAATTTATAAACTCCATTCCGGAATTTCTAATAAAATCATAAGTCCAGACCGGCCATTTGCCAACGGAGAAAAACTCACAATTTTAGGCCTCGATTTTGGGAGGTTTTCTCCTTTTTTTCAAAAAAAACACTTTGGGGTATTGTTTTTAATCAAACTTAGTATATGATTTTGACTATGGGTAAAATGTACAAACGAATTTGTTTAATTTTGGGAATCCTCTTTTTATTTTCTGCCACTTCAAAGCTTTGGGCATATGTGGAACAGGTTCCCTATGATTTAAAAAAAGTTCTGGATGAAAAGTATGGAAGATATCATCTTTTTAATTATCAAAAAGATGAAGCAGGAACTTATCTTGTACATATGAATCCTGTGACTACAGGGCGTGAAACTGTTGCAGCAATTAGTCCTGGTAAAAAAGAAAAGTCTTCTATAATTTATGAGTCAAGCCAAAAATTTTATAATGATATTACCGGCTTTGTTTATAATCCAAAAGATAAGACACTTTATTTTGCTGTATATAACAGTCGTAAGCATGAAAACAATTATATGCTTTTTGAACAGACTGGCATTTATACTGTTACAAAAGATAAAAGTGGATATTTCCTTAAAGAAAACTTGCACAGATATTATTGTCTGGAAGAATGGGTTATTACTAATGTTTGTGAATTGTATTTAAAACTTCCGGAGCAGCCTTATTATGATTCTTTTTTGAACTATTTATTTGCCTTTGCCGATCCTGGAATAAATCCTGTGTTTTGCATTACAAATAAACAGGGTAAGCTTCTTACAAACAAAGAGGCGGTTGATTACATAATTAATTCTTTTGGCATTGATCGTTTTTGCAGGTTTCATGATGATTATTATTATTTCCCTTTAGAAAAATTTCTTTTTGTGGCAGACGAAGAAGGAAATCCTACCGAAAAATCTGCTGTAAGTTATTACTCAAGTGACTTTTGCATATGGGGCAGATTAAAACACAATTATGAGCAGATGCTGCTGGTGCTTTATGATAATCAGGTTTATTTTACCTCTAATTACGGTTCTGAAAAAGTAATTAAAAATACTGTAGTGTGGTCTCCAGACTGGAGCGAAGTATTTAAAATAAATCATACTGCAGATACTATTTATATTACCCAGCCGGATGCTTTTTCAAGAATTCACGCTTGTCTTCATGATTATCAAAAAGCAAATAACAACCCGGATGTAAAAGAGCCGCTTGAAGTTACCGATTATGGCCTTGTAATAAATGATATAGACGGAGAGTCTATATGGCTTTATGACGGAAATAGCAGTCAGCGTTTTGCTGATAAAAAAGAAATGCTGGCCTATGCAAAACTTCAAAAGAAGAAACCCGAAAATCTTGGCTCTATTCTTTTTGTAATAAATATTTTTGTTGTAATTCTTTTAGTTCTTGCTCTTGTATATATTCTGGTAACAATGTCGCATAGAAGCCTGAACGAAGAAAAGTTTAAGCTTCAGATTCAACAGAATGAAAGACGAAAAATTTCTTATGATATTCATGATTCAGTTGTTCAGGATATTCGTGCCATAAGAATTGGTACCGAAATGCTTGAGGTTCAAAAATCAAATGAAGTTAAAAAGGATAATCTTATTGCAAATATCACTAACTGTATTATTAAGATGAGGGATATTTGTTACGGTTTGTCTCCTGCAGAATTTTTTGATGTTAAACAAGGGGAGCTTGTAGATGCATATTCAATTCTTCAAACCTTGAGTGAACAGTTTTTCAGACGGACAAATATCCGCTGTACAGTTTCGGCCGATGATGAAGAAGACGGTTTCTATTTTAAAAAGGATGATTGTTATAATATAATCAATATAGTTCAGGAAGCACTTAAAAATATAGAAAAGCATTCTTTTGCAACTTCGGTACAGCTTTTCTGCAGGCATGAACTCATAAAAGAAAAGGAATACATGACATTATTTATTATTGATGATGGTAAAGGGTGTGATATAAATCAGGTACTTCAAAAAAAGAATTTAAAAAATCATTTTGGGCTTAAGATGATTAAAGATCATGTAAGCATGATTGAAGGAAGTTTTGTAGAATTCTTTTCTGCACCTGGAGACGGCATGCAGATTAAGATTTCTTTATGTGGAGTAGCAAAAAAGCAAAATGAGAAATGAATTATATATTGTGGATGACCACAAAATGCTTTTAAAAGGCCTCAAGGATTATCTGGAAGAACATACCAGCTGGAAGTGTCCTTTTCTCTTTACAAATAAAAACGATTGTCTTGATAAGCTAAAAGAAATTGGCCCAAAAAGCCTGAATCTTCCGGAAATTATAATTGTAGACATTCAGCTGTCGGAAGGTACCGGTTATTCTCTTGTTCAGGAAATTACAGAAAAATATAAAACTATAAAATGTGTAATGTATTCTATGTATGACAGTGCCGGTTATATTCTTCAGGCAAAAAACTGTGGTGCTAAGGGCTATGTTTCAAAAGTAGCAAGCGAAGAAGATCTTGTGCATTGTCTTGAAGTTGTGCAGAGTGGTGGAATATATCTTGAAAAAAATAAAATTGAAGCTCAACAAAAGCTTGAAGATTTAACTCTTTTGTTTACAAAACAGGAAACCCGCATTCTTGAAAAGCTTTTACAGGGAAAATCAAACGAAGATATAAGTAAAGAGCTTTTTATTTCTATGCACACTGTCGAAAACTATGTAAGTTTTATTTACGACAAGGCTAATGTCAAAAATCGCATGGAACTACTAGAAAAGTTTAAATAATTTTGATACATATTATTTTATGAATCAAAAATCTACATCCTTTCTGGCTTCGCTTGGTCTTGTCCTTACCGCTGCAATCTGGGGCTTTGCCTTTGTAGTTGTAAAGGACAGCCTGGATTATATTGGCGCTGTCTATATGATAGCTATCAGATATTCTATTGCTGCTCTGGTTATGGCCCTGATTTTTATAAAAAAATGGCGGCTGCTCGATGCCCGCTACCTCCGCCATGGTCTGCTCACCGGCATCTTTCTTTTTACCGCCTACACAACTCAGACGATCGGCTGCGACTACACAACTGCCGGAAAGAACGCTTTTCTTACAACAGTTTATGTTATTTTAATTCCGCTTATCTCCTGGGCTCTGTATAAAAAACGTCCTGGCTGGTATGTTTTTGTGGCTGCAATTTTGTCTCTCACGGGAATAGGGCTTCTTGCCCTTGGAACCGGCGACAGGGCAGGGCTTAATCTTGGCGACGCACTCACTCTGGTCTGCGGACTTTTTTACGCCCTCCACATTATCTGGACTGCCCGCTACAACGAAGAGGGCGACGATCCTTTGTTCCTAACGCTTTTACAGTTTCTTGTATGCGCTCTTCTTGGCTGGGCTTTTGCTCCAATTTATGACGGCGACTTTCCTGCTGCAGGACTGCAAAATTCTCGTGTAATTTTATCTATGCTTTATCTGGGCTTGTTCAGTACTATGCTCTGCTTTAGCCTGCAGAATATAGGTCTTAAATATGTACAGTCTTCACTGGCATCACTTTTTTTAAGCTTTGAATCTGTGTTTGGAGTTCTCTTTAGTACTCTCTTTTTACACGAAAAACTTACCCTTCGTATGGGAATTGGCTGCGTTTTGATTTTTATTGCAGTAGTGCTTGCAGAAACAAAGTTTGAGTTTAAAAGAAAATCCTAAATTACATATTCTACTCTGGATAAAAAGCGCTGCAAAAATTGGCGTGTGCGTGCTTCTTTTGGCGAATTGAAAATTTGTTTTGCACTTCCTTTTTCTACAATCACTCCGCCTTCCATGAAGATTACTTCAGAAGCAACTTCTTCGGCAAAACTCATTTCATGAGTTACTACAATCATTGTTGTGCCTTCTTTTGCAAGCTCTTTTATTACAGAGAGAACTTCACCTACAAGTTCCGGGTCCAGGGCCGAGGTAGGTTCATCAAATAAAACAACATCCGGGTTAGGGGCAATGGCTCTTGCAATTCCTACACGCTGCTGCTGACCTCCGCTAAGCTGTGAAGGATAATAATCCTTGCGGTCCAGCATTCCAACTTTCTTAAGGGCTCTTTCTGCAATTTCTCTTGCAAAATCTTTTGGATATTTACGGGCAGTAACAAGACCTTCCATTACATTTTCGAGTACAGTTTTATTTGCAAACAAATTGTAGTTTTGATACACAAATCCGGTTTTTCTTCTTACATTCAGGATTGTGTTTTTATGGGCATGGGCAAGAGAAGTTTTTATTTCATCAAATTCAAGTTCTCCCTGGTCTGCTGTTTCAAGAAAATCAATCGTGCGGAGCAGGGTAGTCTTGCCGGAGCCAGAAGGTCCCAGTATTACAACAACATCTCCTTTTTCTACTGTAAGGTCTACGCCTTTAAGAATTTCGTTTTTGCCAAATGATTTATGTATGTTAGTTACCTTTAACATTTATATGCCTCCTTATTTAAATGTGAGCCAGGCCGCCTTTGTAAACAGAACTTTTTTCTTCCCACTTTTTAAAAATCAACTGAACAAGAGAACAGATGATTACATAAATAATCAATATATCAAGATAGGCTTCAATATAGTTGTAGCCAAAGGATGCTTCTATTTTTGCAACTGCAGTAATATCTTTTACTGTCATTATAAATGCAAGTGATGTATTTTTTATAAGGTTTACACAGGCAGTACAAAGATTTGGAATTGCGGCTGTAAGTGCCTGCGGTATTATAATTCTTCTATATGTCTGCCAGAAGGTAAGGCCTGTAGTGTAGCCTGCTTCGAGCTGTCCTTTATCTACAGTAAGAATAGATGAACGAAAAACTTCAGATAAAGTTCCTGACATGTTGAGTGAAAAAACAATGAAGGCGTAAATAATCGGATTCAATTCAAAAATGTTAAAGCTGGAGCCCGATTTTTTTAAGATGTAATTCAAAAATGATGGTACAAAAGAATAAATAACAAGAATCTGAAGTATAACTGGTGTTCCACGAATAAATGAAACATATGCCGTGCTAAGCTGGTTTAAAACTTTGATCTTGTGAACACGACTCAGCGCAATCAAAAAGCCAAGACCTGAACCAATTACAAGAGAAACAAGTGTAATTAGTAAGGTTGTAGGAACTGCTTTCCACAGCAGCAAAAATGTCTTTGCAAAAAAAGCCGGATCAAACATATTCCTTTACCTCCTTATTTTGAAAACTCTTTTCGGCCCTTAGAAAATTTCTTTTCTACAAGCTTAAAAATCTCTTCAATTAAAATCGTAAGTACCCAGTATATTATTGCAAGGGCAATATAAGTTTCTGTTGCATATGCGCCAAAATTAAGACTTATAAACAGGTTACCTTTTCCCATTATATCTATAAGTCCAATAGTGTAGGCTAGAGAGCCTTCTTTAAGAAGAGCAATAAAACTGTTTCCCAGGTTTGGAAGCGAAACTAAAAAAGCTTGTGGAAGAATTATTCGTATAAAGGCCTGCTTTTCAGAAAGTCCGCTTGTAAGGGCTGCTTCTCTTTGGCCTGCGGGAACTGCCAGATAACTGGCACGCATGTTTTCTGCAGCACTTGCACTGAATAAAAGTCCAAGTGCTGTTATGACATAAAAACCTTTTCCCCAGCTGTTTATGTCCAGCCTGAAGATTGCCCAGAATAAAATTGGAAGTCCGTAAAAAATTACGAATAACATAACAATTGAAGGTGTACAGCGCAGGGCATTGATTATAAAACCAGATACCCTGTTCTGCCATTTGTGGCTGGACAGACTTCCTTTTGCCAGTAAAAATCCTATTGCAAGTCCTACAATAATGGCACCAAACATTATTCCAAAAGTTACTCCAAGGTATGGTAACAGAATTGGAATAGTTGTAATTATTTTTTCTGGAAAAAACGGTCTGTCCATATTTCACCTCCAGATTCCCGGGCTTGATTCTATAATCTCTTACTTTAACAAGGCCGAAATATCTTCACCAAAGTACTGGATTGCAAGTCGTGAAACTGTTCCGTTATCCTGGAGCTGCTTGATTGCCTTGTCATAAGCGTCGGCAAGTTTCTGCTGCTTTTTATTAAAGAGAGGCCAGGTTGGAATTCCTTTATAAGTAATGTAAACAAGCTTGTCCTTATACTGACCATAAGGAGCATCTTCCTTAAGAACGTTATTCTGGAATGAAAGCTTAATGTCAAGGTAAGCATCGTATCGGCCTTCGATTACCCAGGTATATGCATCGTTTGCAAGGAACTGGTCTCCTGCAACAAGTTTAATTTGTGCATCCGGATTTGATTTATTGTATCCATCAATAATTGCATACTGAGCACTTGAAGCACTGATTGGAACAAGCTTTCCTGAATATTTTGCAAAAGAAGGAAGGTCTTTAATCTGATCTGTGTTTTCAGAGCGGATTACAATACCAACAACGCTGGCTCCAATAGGATTCTGCGGGAATACGTACTTCTTCTTGCGTTCCTCTGTTACCCATACACCCTTTGTTCCAAAATCATACTTACCCTGAAGTACACCAATTAAAAGATCATCATCCGAAGTAGGGAAGTATTCAAACTCGTATTCGTCTAAAAGTTTATCTACTTCTTTTAGAACTGCAACTTCAAAGCCATCTGATTCCCCTTTGTCGTTTACAAAATCATAAGGTACATAGTAGTTTGTGTGTGCAACACGTACCTTTGAAACCTTAGATTTTTTTGCAGCTGATACACTGCTAATTGCCAATGCTAATAATGTAATTCCTAAAATTAATTTTTTCATAATATTATCTCCTTGTATTATTTTGCTGCTTCCCGTACCCATTCAAAGCGTTCAAATGAAATGTCCTTTGGTACTGTGCAGTCGGCACCCAGAATGATGCCTGTTTTTCCGGCTTCATCAAGCAGCCTTTTTGTTTCTGCCTGAATCTGCTCTTTTGTTCCCTTGTAAAGAAGACCTTTTACTGTATTGTCAAAGCCTCCAATTACAGTTTTTCCGCCAAACAATTTTTTTGCCTGTCCTAAGGTAATGCCTTCTACAGTCGCAGCAAAATTGATTGCCTGTGCCGGATAATTTTTAAATATTGAAAGGTTATTTCGTGCGCCTTCGTAACCACAGATGTGAAGAATATTCTTCCCACCTGCGGCATTTGCTGCTGTAAGAATGTAAAGCTCTGATGGTGAAATTACTTCGCTATACAAGTCAGGTCCAATGCTTAAATCCTGAATTGTTTGAACGCTTAAGTATATACCATCTGCGCCCCCTTCGTTAATAACTGCATCTGCCACAATTGCTGTGTTTTTTGCAAGCACCGAAAGTGCATAAATTACAGCAGCTTTATTTTCTTTTATAAATGCTGCCAGTTTTTTATCTGCCCCGTCTACTGCCCATTTAAAGGCTGTTGCCGGTGCAAAAAGATTATAAAAGGTTGCTGCTTCCTTTCCAAAGCTTGAGGTGAGCTCTTTTACGAGCGATACCTGATCGCGAACCCATTTATCATCCGCAGAAATCGGTTTAAGAGAAAAAAGATCCTCTGCCTTTTTTGTTGCTCTGATTTTGGCCGCCGTCTCTGGTTCAAAAAAATATCCGTCACTCATGAGCTTTACAAGATCGGGCTTAAATTCTTGAACAAACTTTTTATGTCCCTTTAAATTCTGTTCCCTCATTTCCGGCTTTTCATAAACCGAAATAAGTTCATTTTGTGTAAAATGAAACCAGAATCCTACAGGGACCCGTTCTGTAGTCTTGTTGTTAAACGCATCAAATACAAGCTCTTTTCCATTTGACATAATTGTCTCCATTGCAGGTACAATAAACTTGACTATTTGCTAAGCGGGTATAGTAATATCAGAATATTGTCTGCTTATGTAATAATTATTTTGATGAGATTTTTAACTGAAGGACCTTCAGTTTATGCGTTATGACAACAGGAGCACATGAGTCCGTTGCGGAAATTTTCACGAACTAATTTTTCAAAGTAAATAGTCATTTTCTTGCCTCCTGTATTTATTTGTCTTTGAAAACCTACTAAACAAGTAGGTAATATGTGTATATTACACAGTTCCAGAAAAAGTGTCAATACAATTTAAAAAAATAATAAAAAAAAAGTTCTTGTGCCGTATGTTTTTACATAGGCACAAGAACTTTAAGGAGTTCTTTTATATTTATTGCTGATTAGAACAATGTAGCAATTATACTTGCATATTTTTCTACAATCTTAAATCGCATCATTTCCTGTTTTGCAGAAAGTTCTTCTCCAACCTTAAAGCTGTTTGGAAGAAGGGCAATCTTAGCAATGCGTTCGCATGGGCGGAAACCGTTTGCAGGACTGTCTTTTGTAGAAACCTCTTTGTAAATAAGGTCTTTAATCTGTTCTGTCTGCAAAAGCTTTTCGTAATCAGAAAAATCAAGACCGTTATCCTGAGCATACTGAATAACAGCTTCTTTTGAAGGTACAATGAGAGAAGCAAGAATCTTCTGATCCTGACCAAGAACAATTGCACTTTCGATATATGGACTTGTGCAAAGTTCATTTTCAATTACTGCAGGTTCAACATTTTCTCCGTCAGAAAGAACGATTGTATCTTTTGCACGTCCGGTAATCTTAATTTCTTTATCCCATGTCAAAAGACCAATATCACCTGTGTTGAAGAAGCCGTCTTTGTCAATTACTTTTTCTGTAAGGTCAGGGCGCTTGTAGTAGCCCTTCATAACCTGAGAACCCTTTGCAAGAATAAGTCCCTTCTGTCCAGGTCCAAGTTCTACAGGTTTTCCATTTTCATCTGTTACAATAACACCATGTTCTTCTTTAACTACCTTTACTTCAAAAGTAGGGAAGATTACTCCAACACAACCAGGGCGTGGAATCTTATGATAACGGAAGCTGATAACCGGAGCAGTTTCTGTAAGACCATATCCTTCGAGTAAGTTCAAACCAACTGAGTGGTAGAAGCTTTCTGTAGAACGCTGGAGGGAACCACCACCAGAAATTGCAATCTTAAGACGTCCGCCAAACTTTGCCTGAATCTTTTTGAATACAAGAGCATTTCCAAGTTTGTTAAGAGGCCACAAAAGAATCATTGGAATAAGTCCAACAAGGAAGTCTAAGAAGCGGCTGCGTTTTTTAATCTGTGTAACGTATCCTCTTACAAGGTTACGGCAGGTGTTGTATTTATCTCCAACGCTTACAAAGAATTTGAAGAGCTTGTATTTAATACCGCCAGTCTTTTTCATTGCTTTATGAACACCGGCTGCAAGGGCTTCCCAAAGACGTGGAACACCACACATCCAGTGAGGCTTAATTTCGGCCATATCTGCAAGAAGAATTGATGGAACCGGTTTAGAGTAGGCAAGTCCGTTTGCAAAATAAATTGCTACATACTGGATAAGGCGCTCAAAAACATGCCATACAGGAAGAATTGTAAGCCACCAATCGCCAGGATGTGCAGGCAAAAATGGCTGAAGTACAGAAAGCTGGCTGATGTAGTTGTTGTGGGTAAGCATTACACCTTTTGGAGTTCCAGTTGTTCCTGAAGTAAAGATGATTGTTGCAGTATCATTTGGTTCAATGCTGAGCATGCTGTTTTCAATTTCGCTCTGAACATTGAAAGGGTTTTCTCTATAAATATTTTTTCCGTCCTGAAGAATGTCATCAAAATAAAGAATCTTGAAAGGACAGTTTGCAGGTTCTGTTTCTGGTTTGTCAAAAAGAATTGCTGTCTTGAGCTTTGGTGTTTCTTCTGCTTTTTCTAAAACCTTTTCAAGCTGGCGTACATTTTCAAAGCAGGCAAATTCACAGTCTGCAAAATCAATAATAAAGCGGATTTCGTTTCCCATAGAATCGCAGCCACGTGGAACATCTGCACCACCAAGTGACTGAATTGCAAGGTCGGTAATAAGCCATTCACGGCGGTTGTCCGAAATTAAGGCAACATTAGAACCTTTTTTAATTCCCAGCTTAGAAAGGGCTGCCGCATAGCAGATTACTTCATTGTAAACTCTGGAATAGCTTGAATATTCAAACTTTCCCTGGGCATTTTTATATGCCTGAAGTTTGATATCCGGATAGTCTTCTGCTCTTTTTTTGAAGAGGAGGGGAAGATTTTTTGGCACTGTTTTGTCAAAAATGTAGTGAATCATAAAAGGTTCTCCTTTCGTGTTATATATTGTTATTGCGAACCCAAGGTGCGCAGTTTGTGATTTTTCTAAAGTAAATCATTTCTTTTATTTTGACAAAATTACGAAAAATGTCAAGATGTAAGGGGCCAAAATATCTTGAAAGAACATAAATAAAGTGTTATTTTCTATATATATAATTTTTTCAGGAGATATTTTATGAAAAAAACAGCTTTATTAATTTGTGCAGCTATTCTTTTAGCAGCTCCACTTTGTGCAAAACCAAAAAAGGTATCAATCAAGGGTAAAGCAGACCTTGACGGAAAAAAGATTGGTGTTCAGGCCGGAACAACTGGCGAAATGTTTGTTCAGGATGAAGTAAAAAATGCTAAGCTTTCTTCTTTCAAAAGTGGTATTGATGCAGCTCTTGACCTTAAAAATGGTGCTATAGACTGTGTTGTTCTTGATGAACTTCCAGCTATGGAAATTGTAAAACGCAATCCTTCCTTGAAGATTATCCGCGATCCTTACTTTGCAGAAAACAAAGAAGAATATGCAATTGCAGTTAAGAAGGGACGTGAGGATCTTCTTGCAAAAATCAATGATACAATTAATGCAATGAAATCAAACGGCGAATACGAAGCTCTTGTTGCTGCTTTTATGCCAGCCGACGGAAACATTAAAATTCCTGCAAGCGAAACTGGCAGTGGCGAAAAAGTGATTCTTGGTACAAACGCTGCTTTCCCTCCATTTGAATATGTAAACGGTAAAGATATCGTTGGTTTTGATATTACAATGGGCGAAAAAATTGCCAAAAATGCCGGTATGAAGCTTGAAGTTATGGATATGGCTTTTGACAGCTTGATTCCTGCTCTTCAGTCTGGAACAATTGACTTTATTGCAGCCGGTATGTCTGTTACAGAAGAACGCAAAAAGAACGTAGATTTCTCTGTTCCTTACTTTGCTTCTGAACAGGTTATTATTGTTAGAAAATAGTTTTTAATATATAATTCAACTATGAGATGGACCGGTAGGTGTTTATCCTATCGGTCTTGTTTTTTTTGAAAGGGGCTTGGAATGGGTTCGTTTTTTACAAACCTGGGGCAGTCTTTTTACGACACAATGATTGCCGGCGACAGTTATGTTTTAATTCTTGAGGGCTTGGGGGTAACTCTTCTTATTGCAATTTGTGCCATTCTTATTGGTACGGTTCTTGGCTGCATTTTTGCTCTTATGAAAATTTCCGACAGTAAAATTTTACGTGGAATTGCAAATGCCTATACTACTATTTTGCGTGGTATTCCTCTTGCAACCCAGCTCATGATTTTTTACTTTGTTGTATTTGCACCTCTGCGTCTTCCAAAGCTTTTAGTAGCAATTATTTCTTATGGTCTTAATTCCGGGGCTTATTGTACCGAGATTTTCCGTGCAGGAATTCAAGGTGTAGACAAGGGGCAAACCGAAGCCGGCCGTTCTCTGGGCTTGAGCAAGTGGCAGACTCTTTTTAAGATTGTACTCCCTCAGGCTGTAAAAGCATGTCTTCCTACATATACAAGCGAGTT
>CAMNDY010000040.1 GCA_946535985.1 uncultured Treponema sp.
TATATCATTTTGGACAAAAATATATAAAAAAAGTGTTATATAATTGTAAAAAAAAATGCAGGGAAATCAATTTTGTATATAATCCAATGTAAAAAAATAGCGCGAGCCGAATTCCGGATTGCAAAAAAAACTCTGAAGTGCGGCCGCAAGGCGGCCAATTATATAGTTCCAAGGCACTTCAGCGTTTAGGCGGTTAACCGCCGGTTTTTGCAAGACGGAATTCGGCGGAAGCTGTTTTTTTATATATGCAGGCATACAAAATTGATTTCCCTGTATCATTTAAATATCCTATATTTATTTTTTGACAAGTCGCTTATAGTGCCTTAAAATTATAAATACAAAAAAAACTTTGAGGTAAACAAAATGGCAAAAACAGCAAAAGATGTCATGCAGATGATTGCTGATAATGACATCAAAATGGTCGATTTTAAAATGGTTGATATTAACGGACAGTTCCGTCACGTTACTATTCCCGCACAAAACTTCAATGAAGACACAATGAAGGATGGCGTTGGCTTTGACGCTTCTAACTACGGATACGCTGTAGTAGAAAAATCGGACATGGTATTTATTCCGGATCCGGATACAGCGCTTATTGATCCCTTCTGCGAAATTCCAACTCTTTCTATGACCGGAAACGCAATGATTATTGATTATCCCAACAACCGCCCTCTGGCCCAGTATCCGCGTAACATTGTACTTGCAGCCGAGCAGTACATGAAAGACACTGGTATTGCAGACGAAATGCTCATTCTGCCGGAGTTTGAGTTCTATCTTTTTGATGACGTTGCCTGGGATGTAAGCCACAACCGCATCGCCGCCGAAATTGATGCAAGCCAGGCTCCATGGAACACTTACAACGAAGGCTTTGGTAACGTTATCGGTTCTCAGAAGGCCTACCACGTAGCAAAACCTCTGGATACCAGCTTTGAATGCCGCAGCGAAATGTGTATGGAAATTGAAAAGGCCGGTATTCCTGTAAAATATCATCACCCGGAAGTAGGTGCTGCAGGTCAGTTTGAAATTGAACCAAAGCTTGGCAAAATGAGCAAGATGGCAGACGGCACAATGATGATTAAATATATTATCCGTAACGTAGCTGCGAAATACGGCAAGACTGCAACCTTTATGCCAAAGCCTGTTTATAATGAAGCCGGTAGCGGTATGCACGTACATATGCTCCTGCTCAAAAACGGTCAGCCTGTATTCAGCGACGACAATGGCTACTCTCACTTGAGCGAAGCTGCCCACTTCTTTATGGGAGGTCTCTTAAAGCACATTAGCGCCCTTTGTGCCCTTACAAACCCAAGCACAAACTCCTTTAAGCGCCTTGTTCCTGGTTTTGAAGCACCTGTTACAGTTGGATATGCTACTTCTAACCGCTCTGCTGTTATCCGCATTCCGGCTTATGCTAAAACTCCTAACATGCGCCGCTTTGAACTTCGTAACCCAGATGCAACCTGTAACCCATACTTTGCTTATGCCGCAATTTTGATGGCTGGTCTTGATGGAATTAAAAACAAGATTGACCCTCACAAAAACGGCTGGGGTCCATACGATGTAAATCTTTATACATTGAGCGACAAGGAAAAGAAAAAGCTTAAGCAGCTGCCAAGCCGCTTAGACGATGCTCTGGATGCTTTGGAAAAAGACCATGCCTTCCTTTGCGAAGGTGGAGTATTCCCTGAAGAACTTATCAAGAACTTTGTTAAAACAAAACGTGCGGAGCTTGCACAATTCAATGCAATTCCGCACCCTGCAGAGTTTGATAAGTATTTTAATTGCTAATTAAACTTTGAACAAATCTACGTCGTCGCTGATCTTCTTGATGGCGGCGCGTAGTTTATCAGAGGTAGAACGAAGGTTTCCGGTACTTTCATTTACGTAGTGGGTTCCTTCGTTGATATCAGAAACTGCAGTGCTGATGTTGCTCATGCTGTCGCGAAGTTCAGTAACATCGCCCTTGATAGTTTCTCCACTGCGGGTCATTTCGTTACCGGCATCACGTACCTTACTTGTACTTTCATTCATAGCCTGCAAAGCTTCAAGAATCTGCTGAGAACCAGCCTGCTGCTCTTCCATGGCTCCACGAATCTGTGTAATCAATTCACTTGTACTATTGATACGCGAAGATACATTCTGGAAGGATTTTTCAGATTCTGAAGAAGCTTCTACTACATGCTGAATACCATTCTGGATTTTTGACAGCTCTTCACCAATTTTATTTGACTGTTCAGCAGAGGTTTCTGCAAGCTTACGAATTTCATCGGCAACTACAGAGAAGCCTTTTCCTGCTTCGCCAGCGTGTGCTGCTTCGATTGCCGCGTTCATAGCAAGAAGGTTTGTCTGTTCTGCAATGCTCTGAATTGTTGTGTTGGCATCCATCATCGAAACAGACTGTTCTGAAATTTTCTGGATAAGTTCGTTTACAGAAGAGTTCTGTTCAATTCCATTTTTTGTATCAAGCTCAAGAACTGTAAATTCTTCTACCATTTTAATAACAGATTTATCTACAGAATTGATGTTTCCAATCATCTCTTCAACTGCGGCAGAAGCTTCTACAACAGTAGACGCCTGTCCCTGAATCATAGAATCAAGATATTCAATGTTCTTAGAAATTTCGGTAATTGCAGTAGTTGAGTTTTCTACAGTAGCAGACTGATTTCCAACCTGATCATTTACAAGGTTTATGTTTCCAGCCATCTGAGACATTGTAGTTGTTGTATTTTCAATTTCATTAACAAGAACTGTTCCGGCATCATTGAGTTCAACTTCGGATTGCTTGATGTTTGTCATGATGTCATGGAACTTTTCGAGGAACATATTTACACCAATTACAAGCTCACCAACTTCATCGGCAGTGTGAACATCAAGGCGAACTGTAAGGTCTGCATCTCCGCTTGAAAGGTCTCGAATCAAAACATTGATTTTCTTAATGCGGGCAAGTACCCTGTTCAAAAGCAGGATGAAGAAAACAGAAAGAATAATTGCAACTATAATTCCAACAATAATAACAACCTTTTGTGTTTGTGTTGTTGCTGTATGAACCTGGCCAAGAGAAACTATATAGCCAATTGAATATCCTGTTTTTGAAACCGGTGCAACAAAGGAAACACAGCTCTTTCCTTCAAGTTCAAGCTCGGCATAGGAATCTTTACCATTTCCGGAATATACAAGATTAGCAACTTCCGGAATAATTTCGATTTTTTGAAGAACATATTCACTGTTTCTGTGGGCTACAATCTGTCCGGTTCCATCGGTAAGAAGGAAGTAACCAGTTTCACCAATCTGGAACTGTTCTACTTTATCTGTAAGCTGTTTAATACCAAGCATTCCTACAAAAAATCCAAAGGTTTTTCCGCTTGCATCTTTTGCGGCACGGGCAATTGGCATTACATAACGGCCTGATGTTTTTGAAAGAACAACGTTTCCAACAAAAGTTTCCTTTCCTTCTTTCATCATGGCTTTGTAATAGTCACGTTCTACAAGAGCGCCTTTACCACCAACAAGGCCTGTATCGCGGTAAGAAGTTCCTTCTGCATCACAGAAGAACATATAGTCATAATCAGGATTTCTAAGATTCTGATGATTATGCAGCCATTCGAGAACCTGCGCATCATCGCCTGTCTTTACAACGTCTGCATCGGAATAGATTCTAAGGTCATTAATATATACTTCAATCCACTTATCAATTTCATCAGCACGTCCGTTTACAATTTCGTGTGCCATTTCGTAATACGATTTTGTTGTCTGAGATTGTATTACTTTTGAAGTTATAAATAAAAGAATTGAAAAGAGAAAAAGAACTGCAATTAAAAGTGCAAGTCCAAGTTTTTGACCAATACTGGCTTTTCTTAAGTTTGAGATATCCTGTTCCGACATTATAAGCTCCCTTACTTTAGTTTATATATTTTAATTATACCACGTTTTTTCTAATACTGACAGAAATTCCGTCTCCAAAATCAAAAAAACTGGTAGAAAACTCTGTGTTTTGCTTTAGAAAGTCTATATATTTTCGGATTTTTTTTACTAGTTTAATAGTACTATAATTATGAGTAAGGGTAAGGTCGTCTACCATGCCGTGAAAAGAAAGATTGTCGCTTATAAAAACTCCACCCGGAGCAAGATTCGCTTTATATTTTTCAAAGAAATTTATGTACTGCCCCTTTGCGGCATCTATAAAAATCATATCAAAAGTGTCGTCCAGCTCCAGCTTAAGGGCATCGCCTAGAATTGCATTAATGCGGCCGTCCATACCGCTGTCGTGAATATTCTGTTTTGCCTTTATGTGGCGGTCTATGTCTAATTCTATGGTAGTAACAGTGATGTCTGGAGACACCCGCGCAAACTCAATGGCAGAAAAGCCTATAGCCGTTCCAATTTCCAGGATTTTTTTTATCTTGTGTTCCTTTATGTAATTGCAGATAAATTCAATGCCGCCGTCTTTCATAATTGGAATAGAGTTTTTTTCTGCATAAAGTTTGATTTTGTCCAGGGTTTGCATAGGATTTATTTTAACAAAATTAAGAATTTATAGCAAATTTCGATTTTTAGATATATAATTTATTTCATGGTAATGAAGATTGTATATCTTGCAGCGTGTTTTATCTCTCTAATTGAGCTTACATTTTTTTATGTGACGTCTTCACGAAATCTTAATAAGAATTTTTTACTGCTTTATACCACAACCCTTATTTCTAATTTTGGCTATTCATTACTTGTTTTTACTACAACTTTAGAGGCTGCTCTTGTAGGAAACGTTTTTTCATATTTTGGGAGCATCTTTACTTTATTCTTTATGTTCTTTGTTATTGTTGAAATGTGCGGAAGAAGGGTTCCTCTTTTTGCAGGCTTTCTTCTTTTTATAGTTTCAATTGCAATTACAGTAATGGTTGCAACAACAAATGTGAATCATTTTTTTTATACAGAAGTAAGGCTTGATAAGCTTTTTGGACTGACAATTATTAAAAGCAAAAATGGTCCGGGAATGTTTATTTATCTTGGATATCTTGCGGCGTTAAATGTTATTTCAATTATAATTATTATTGTAACACTTTTGCAAAAGAGGCAGGTTTCTGCAAAAACCTTATTGTCTTTACTTGGCATGATTGTTTTTGGAACAATGGCATATGTAATTCCTCTTTTATTGGGCGTAAAATTCAATCTTATGCCTTTTACCTACATATTGCTCCAAACTTATTTTTTATATTTTGCATTTAAAGCCAGCACTTATGATCTTGTTGGAAATTTAATGAATGTTTATAAAAGACGCGGCGGTTACGGTTACATTGCCTTTGACCATAAAAAACGTCTGCTAGGTTATGATGATTTTGCTTTGGGAGTTTTTCCCGAATTAAAAAAAGTCCGTATAGATTCTATGATTCCCGATTCTTTGGCAAATGTAACAGAAAAGCTTCGTTACAAAAAAGAAGACTGGAACTGGGATGAAAACTGCAACAAGGATTTTAAAATCCTTAACCAGGATAAAGCAATTATCTGTACAATTCATCACATGACCTCAAGAATAAGACAGACAGGATTTTTGCTTGAGCTTCGCGATGATACCGAGCAGCAGAATTATATAAAATCTATAAGCGACTTTAATAAAGAGCTTTCGCGCATGGTTAGAGAAAAAACCATGGAAGTTACCGGCATGCAGGATTCTATTATTCGAGGCATGGCAATCATGGTCGAAAGCCGCGATAACTCTACTGGTGGTCATATTGCCCGTACCAGTGACAGCATAAGGATTTTTGCAAAGGAGCTTTTAAAACACAAAGATAAGCTTCCAATGATTAATCAGGAATTCTGCGATCTTCTTATAAAAGCTGCTCCAATGCACGACCTTGGAAAAATTGCCGTAGATGATTCTATTTTGCGCAAGCCCGAAAAATTTACTCCTCAAGAATATGAAATGATGAAGACTCATGCGCAGAAGGGTGCTGTAATTGTAAAAGAAGTTTTGCGGGAATCTACCGATAAAGACTTTGAACGCATTGCTGTAAATGTTGCCCACTATCATCACGAAAAATGGAACGGGCAGGGTTATCCTGAACATTTGAAGGGAGAAGAAATTCCTCTGGAAGCCCGCATAATGGCTCTGGCCGATGTTTTTGATGCTCTTGTTTCGCGCCGCTGTTATAAAAACGAATTTTCTTTTGACCAGGCTTTTGAAATTATTAAAAACGATTTGGGCCAGCATTTTGATCCGGTAATCGGAGAGATTTTTATTCAATGCAGACCACAGATAGAAGAGTATTATACTTCGGTTGTAAACAAAGACAAGAATTAAGGCCTTCTTTTTTATTTGCAAAAGTCCTACCAAATCATTAGAATGTGGTTATGGAGGCCCCACTATGACAAACGTACCTGAACTTTTTGGAAGCCTGGTTTTTAATCAGACTGTAATGAAAGAGATGCTGCCACCAAAAACCTTCAGTGCGCTAAAAAAGACAATGGAAGAGGGAACTCCTCTTGATCTTGAGGCCGCAAATCAGATTGCCGAGGCTATGAAAAACTGGGCAATTTCTAAAGGGGCAACCCACTATTCACACTGGTTCCAGCCGCTCACAGGTATTACTGCCGAAAAACACGATTCCTTCCTGACTCCTGCCGAAGAAGGCAAAATCATAATGAGCTTTAGCGGAAAGGAATTGATTAAAGGTGAACCGGATGCTTCAAGCTTTCCAAACGGCGGTAAGCGTTCTACCTTTGAAGCACGCGGTTACACTGTATGGGACCCGACATCTTATCCTTTTGTAAAAGATCATACACTTTGTATTCCAACAGCCTTTTGTGCTTATACCGGCGAGGCTCTTGATAAAAAAACACCGCTGCTCCGCTCCATGGAAGCAATCAACGAACAGAGTCTTCGTATCTTAAAGCTCTTTGGTAAAAAGCCAAAGCATGTTACAACCACAATGGGCCCTGAGCAGGAATATTTTTTAATTGACGAAAAACTTTACCAGAAACGCAAAGACCTTAAAATGTGCGGACGAACTTTGTTTGGTGCCCGTCCTGTAAAAGGTCAGGAAATGGATGACCAGTATTTTGCTGCCATTAAACCCCGCGTAATTGAATACATGGAAGATTTGAATGCTGAACTTTGGAAGCTTGGCATTTACTGTAAAACAGAACATAACGAGGTTGCTCCTGCCCAGCACGAAATGGCTCCTATTTTTACAACAAGCAATCTTGCTGCAGATCAGAATCAGCTTACAATGGAAATTATGAAAAAGGTTGCACGCCGCCATGGCTTGCTTTGTCTGCTCCACGAAAAACCTTTTGAAGGTGTAAACGGAAGCGGTAAGCACAACAACTGGTCCATTGCAACCGATGACGGTGAGAATCTTTTTGCACCTGGAAAAACTCCACGCGACAATGCCCAGTTCCTCTTGTTCCTTACAGCTGTTATCAAGGCTGTTGATGAAAATCAGGATCTTTTGCGCTATGTTGTTGCAAGTGCCGGAAACGATCATCGTCTTGGTGCCAACGAAGCTCCTCCCGCAATTATGTCTATTTATGTTGGAGACGAACTTGATGCTGTTCTTAAGGCAATCAAAAACGGTACAGACTATAACGGCAAAAAAGGCAGCAAGATGTCTATTGGCGTAGATGTACTTCCTCTTATTCCAAAAGATTCTACAGACCGCAACAGAACATCTCCACTTGCTTTTACCGGAAACCGTTTTGAATTCCGTTCTGTAGGAAGCAGCCTTTCTATAAGCGGACCAAATACAATTCTTAATGCAATTCTTGCAAACAGCCTCTGCGACTTTGCCGATGAGCTTGAAAAATCAAAAGACTTTGATAAAGATTTACAAAAACTCATCAAACGCGAAATTACAGCTCACTGGCGTATTTTGTTCAACGGAAACGGCTACGGCAAAGAATGGATAGAAGAAGCAGAGCAGCGTGGTCTTAAAAACTACCGCACAACTCCAAAAGCAATTGAACACTATCTGGACGAAAAAAATATAAAGCTCTTTACCCGCATGGGCATTTACACCCCGGACGAAATGAAGAGTCACTACGATATCAAGCTTGAGAAATATTGTCAGGTTGTAAATATCGAAGTTAACACAATGCTCGAGATGGTTCATAAAGATATTATTCCTGCAGCATTTAAATATATGAATGTCCTTGCCGACACAGAATTTAAAATGCAGAGAGTTTCTACTATGTGCGATGCAGGCCTTAGACTTATTGCAAAGCTTAACACACTTATAAATGAACTTTCTAATCGCGCCGAAGACCTTGAAAAAAAGCATGTTAAAACAAATAAGATTGAAGATCTTATGCAGCGTGCCCATTCTTATGCAAAAGTAATTTTGCCTGCAATGCAGTCTGTACGCGAAATTGGGGATCAGATAGAAGTACTTCTTGGTGAAGAATACAAGCCATTCCCAAGCTACGAAGATTTATTGTACAGTGTTCAGTAGTCTGCAAAAGTTTGTATCTGTATATAGTAGTGGAAATTTTTCATAAAAACTGTTAGTATTATCTCATGAATATAATTGTTGTTGGCAGTGGTGGTCGTGAGCACACTATCTGCTGGAAACTCGCTCAAAGTTCTTTAGTTGATAAGGTTGTTGTTGTACCAGGTAATGGTGGAACTGCAAAAGAAACAAAATGCGTAAATATCGATCCTAAAAATTGTGATTACATTGCAGAAGGTGAAAATCCTTATGTTGCAATTGCACGTCACGAAAATTGCCGCATGGCTGTAATTGGTCCTGAAGATCCTCTTGCTGCCGGTATTGCAGATGAATTCTGGAAGGCAGATATTCCTTGTGTAGGACCTAAAAAAGCAGGCGCACAGCTCGAAGCAAGTAAAGACCTTTCTAAAAACTTCATGAAAAAATATGGCGTTGCCTGTCCGGGCAGTGAAACCTTTGTAAACAAAGATGCCGCCATTGAATATATTAAAAAGCACGGAGCCCCGATTGTTGTAAAAGCAGATGGACTTGCAGCCGGTAAAGGCGTTGTTGTTGCTGCTACTGTAGAACAGGCAATTGCCGCAGTAGAAGACATGATGGGGAACGGCAAAGTAGGTGAGGCCGGTAAAAAGCTTGTAATGGAAGATTACCTCGAAGGTATTGAGATTTCTGTTCTTGCTGCTGTTTCGGTTACTCCGGAATATGCAGTCAGCGGAAGTGCTACAATTGTTCCATTCCTTCCTGCCCGTGATCACAAAAGACTTTTAGACGGCGCTAAGGGACCTAATACCGGCGGAATGGGAGCTGTTTGTCCTCTTGATGACGTTACTCCAAAAATGATGGAGCAGTTCAACAAGGATATTCTTGAACCAACTCTAAACGGTCTTATTAAAGAAAAATATGACTACCGCGGATTTATCTTCTTTGGTGTAATGCTTACAAAAACAGGACCAAAGCTTTTGGAATATAATGTACGTCTTGGAGACCCGGAAACTCAGGCAGTACTTCCTCTTATGGATTTTGATTTTGTTTCAATGTGTACTGCAATTCTTAACGGAACTCTTAAAGACTTTGAATTCAAATGGAAGCCTGGATATCAGGTTGCGCCAGTTGTTGTTAGTGGCGGCTACCCTGAGGCCTACAAAAAAGGCTGTGAAATTACCTTTAATGAACGCCTGCTCAAACAGAGTGGAGCAAAGATTTTTATTGCTGGTGCTGTAAGTGGAAGACGTGGCGAAAGCCGCGAAGATAATCTTCTTACAAGTGGTGGCCGTGTTCTTGCATGCAGTGCATACGGCGAAACCTTCAAGGAAGCCTGGGAACATGCCTACGAAGGAATCTGTGGCGTTAAGTTTGAAAACAGCTTCTACCGCAAAGACATTGGTTTGCCTGGTGCGGCAGAAAGCGGAAAGTTATAAAAGAAAAACCGGGCATTGCCCGGTTTTTTTTATAAGTACTTAACTAGTTCGTTGCGCACACTATCAAGTCTGGCATCGCTTAGACCAAAGTCCATTTCTTTGTAGCTCCAGGCGGCGCGACCAACTCCGTGCTTATTGTAAACTTCAGAAATCAAACGATACCATTCTACTGTATCTTCAACAGTGGCATTTTCAATTACACCGTATTCTCCACAGTAAAGGTAAGCTCCTCTTTCATCTGCAACAGAAATTGCCTGTGCAAAGTTGTTTTCAAAATATGCTAAATCAAGTTTTGCCTTCTGGTCATACATATTAAAGAAGTTGCCTACCATTCCGCAATATTTTTCGGTGTTCTTTGTATAATCTTCGTAAGTTGATTTTAAAGGCATGCGGAATTTTGTATCCATCAAATCAAGCCAGCCGGCACCCTGATGTGTAAATACAAGTGGATCATAGCAGTGGAAGTTATAAACAATGTTTTCGTCATATGGAGGGTCCAGATCTTTTACTGCTGCAAGAGAGTTGTTCCAGTAGCTTCCAACAAGGATCTTTGTTGTTGGTGCAATGGCACGTATACGCTCAATACAGGTTCGGGCAATTGCATTCCATTTTTTGCAGAAAGCCTGATCTGTAACTTCGTTTAATAATTCAAAACAAATTTCGTTATTACTTCCGTCAAAAAAGTGTGTGTAGCGGCGGGCAAGTTCTTCCCAGATTTTATAAAATCTTTCCTGATACACAGGGCTGTCAAAAAATCCTGTTTCCATTTCGTGCTTATCAAAGCTAAAGCCTGCTGTTTTGTGTAAATCAAGAATCATGTTAAGATTGTATTTTTTGCACCATTCAAGAGCCTGTGTGATTCTTGCAAAGCCAGCTTCAATCCACTTTTCGTCTGCAGTCTGGAACAAATTATAATCAACAGGAAGACGAACGTGATCAAGTCCCCATTCGCTTATTGTTTTAATGTCATTTTCTTTTATAAAATTGTTGTAGCGGTCTTCGGAATAATCGCACTGACTAAACCATCCGCCTAAGTTTACGCCATGCATAAAGCCGTTAAATCTTTTCATAGTAACCTCACGTAGATTATAAAGTATATGACATCATAGCATTTTTAAAATTTAAAAACAGAATGAAACTATAAAATAATGGTGAAAATATTGTATAAAAAGCTTAATCTGCGCGTGGTTTGTGGCAGTTAGAACAACCGATTATGTGTACGTGTTTTTTGCCAACTGCTTTATTAAAAAGGCGGGCGGTTAATGCCTGGTCTGCTGCAATTGCTTTGTGACAAACCGGGCACACTCTGGCAACTCCGGGCTCACATTTAGGATAGCAATGCGGACAGCCTTGAATTGTCATGAGCTGGTCTGGAACTTTCATAGGGCGATACACTTTAGAAATAAGCTGTTCGCCCACAAAAAGTTCACTCTGGCATACAGGACATTTTACCGGCTGCATATTCGATTGCTTACCTGCACGGGCAGCCTGCCGTTTTTTATTGTTTGACCAGACTGCAAGCAGGCTTGCAAGAAGAGCAATAATTACAACCGAAAAAAATCCTATAGCCAGATAATCCATAAAAAATCCTTTAGAAATTATTCTTCTGGTTTGAGCGAAACGCAGATGTAATTCTTTGTATCAAGGAAGCGGTTTGCCTGTTCTTTAAGCAAATCTGATGTTATGTATTTAATGCCAAAGGTGTCGTCGTAGGCAGCTTCGGTAGGCTTATACTTGAATACAAGAATTGCAGCCAGTTGCTCAACCCACCAGTTAGAATTGTTCTGGTTTGCTTCAAAAGTTCGGCGATAAGTTTCACGCAGCTTATCAATATCGCTTTGTGCAGCAGGCTCTGCTTTAATTTTATTTAAGGCAGCAATAACTTCGGCAACTAGCTCTTCTTCGCGGGCAGGTTCACAACCAAACTCAATTTGTATCTGATAATTGCGTTCAGGATATCCGTTTATACCGCCATATACACCAACACCGTAAGTACCGCTTTTATCTTCGCGGATAATTTCGCGCAGTTTAATGTCTATTAAAGACTTAAGCTCATTAATAAGCTGATTATCTTTATAAGTTTCGTAAACATCGGCGGCTGGCGGGAGATTTCCTCCAAAGCAGATAAGAACAAGACCCTTGTCTTCTTTGCCTTTTCTTACAACTTCATTTGTAATGCCGGTAATTTTCTTATACTTTTCGTGGCGGGCTTCTTCGTGCAAAGGTTTTTCTACAGGAATTGTTCCAATGTAGTACTGGCACAATTCAAGAACCTTTTCTTCATCAACATCTCCGCTTATTACAAAAGAAAAATCAGAAACATTACCAAAACGTTCTTTGAAAATTCTTTCTGCTTTTGCGGCATCAAGCATATCAACAAACTCCTGATTGATTGCTGTGTGGCGGATTGATTTTCCATAAAGAAGTTCCCGCGCTTTTGAAATAAGAACATCAGAAGGCTGAACATTGTATGCAAGAGCGCGCTGCTGCATGTTGTACATAATAAAGCTCCAGCCCTGTTCTGTGAACTGAGGTTCTGTCATAAACTTGTTTATAATTTGAAGAAGATCTTCAAAATTGTCCGGAGTTGAGTTACCGGCAATGCGTTCATCTGTATCATTAATGGCAATATCAAAACCAAGTGCTTTTGTAGAAGTGTATTTCTGGAACTGGCTTACATCCATTCCGGCAATTCCTGAATAAAAAGCGTAAAGAGGACTGATTATACAAGAAGGATATTCACTGTCATCAACAAGCGAAGCACCACCATTACTTAAACCCGAAATAACAATGCGGCCCTTATCAAGTTCATTTTTGCGGATAATGATTCTGGCTCCGTTTTCAAGTTCATATTCAGTTGCTTTTAAAGCTTCGATTTTGTTAGTTGAAACTACCGCAGCTTTTTTAGCAGGACGAGCCATAAGGTCTCCTTCCACAGCATTGTCCTGGTAAGCATTTAATTCTGCTTCGCTCTTGTAATTTTCCCAGAAAGAAATGAAATCATCTTTTGAAGGAAGCTGGTCTGCAGAAGACTCTGGTGTATAAATCATACATAAAGTTCCGCGGCCTTCAAAAAGATCACTTGCCCTTGCATTAACTTCGTCAAGCGTAATTGAGTTTATGATGGAGCGGGCAATTTCTATATAATCATCATCTGAAAGAACAATGTCTCCGTTAAGAAAGTAGTGGCAGAGGTTATCAAGTCTTTCTGCAGAAGTAATTGCAGGGCTTTGTTCATACCACTGATTTTCGGTTGTAAGCAAAGATTCTTTTGCACGGGAGAATTCCGATTCTGTAATTCCATGAAGCAGAAGTCTGTCTGTTTCATCAAGCATTGTCTGGAAGGCCTGAGAAAAATAACCTTCTTTTGGAACAAAATAATAACCGTTGAAAGCTGTAGTATTTGTTTCGTTATAACGAACTGCATTTGCAGCAAGCCATGGAGCTTCAGGGGTTGATGTAATTTCATAAAGTCTTGAATTGAAGATGTTGTTTACAAGATTTGTAAGATAGGTACGGCGCAAATCTCCCTGAGTTACACAAGGTTTATTATCTTCATCCTGAGAAATAATCTGAACCTGGGTAAAGGTCAGTTCCGGGTCTGCAAAAACAAGAAGATCTTTTTGGGTTTGTACAGGAACTTTTCCTTTTGCAAGAACATGTTTTTCCTGGGCAGCAGGAATACTTCCCATTGCATTTTTAATGAGCCATTCTGCAACCTTTGGATCTACAACACCAGAAACAATTACTGCCATGTTATGAGGCTGGTACCATTTTTTATAAAAGTTTACAACTTCGTCGCGGCTGATATTCTGGATTACTTCCGGTTTTCCTATAGGGAGTCTGTCTACAAAAGGAGAATCCTTAAGTTCAAAAGGCAGAACTGCATCTACAAGGCGTCCGTTTAAACCAAGACTTCCGCGCCATTCTTCAAGAACAACGCCTCTTTCTTTTTCAAGTTCTTCAGGATCAAAGGTAACGGCACTTGCCCAGTCATGAAAAATGAGCATTGCCTGCTCAAGGTAATCAGGCTTGTCTGCAGGAACTTCAAGCTTATAAACTGTTTCTTCAAAGCTTGTGTAGGCATTAACTTCGGCACCAAAGTCCATGCCAATTGATTCTGCATAATCTATAAGAGAATTTTTTTCAAAATGCTCTGTTCCGTTAAAGCACATGTGTTCAATAAGATGAGCTACACCGCTTTCATTATCGGCTTCGGCAATGGAACCAACTTTTACGGCAAGTCTAAGGGAAATTCTATTTAAAGGATTTGCATTTTGCAAAACAAAATAGCTCATTCCGTTTTCGAGCTGGCCGGATAAAATATCGGGATTTTGCTGGAGAGGGGCGTCTTTAGATTTGTTATTCGAAGATGCACATCCAGTAAACAACAGGGTTAAGGCAAAAGCCACCGCAATAAGGGATTTAAACTTTTTCATAGATACTCCAAGAGATTATCGGGTCAAGCCCGATAATGACATTTTGCATTAAAATGATAATGACATATTATATTAAAATATAAATCTCTTATTTGTACAATAAGCAGAATATATGATATAATTTATTTATGGCACAGATTATTCCAATTGCAAGTGGAAAGGGTGGTGTTGGAAAAAGCCTCCTTTCTGCCAATTTAGCTATCGCACTGGGACAGCAGGGAAAAAGAGTCGTTCTTGTAGACCTTGACCTTGGCGCGTCAAATCTTCATCTTGTAATAGGTCAGCATCCGGGTGCTGCAAGTCTTGGTTCATGGTTTACAGAAAAAACTATGTTCAAGGATATTATTCAGCCTACTGATTATCAGAATGTAAGCTTTGTAGCCGGTGACAGTCAGATTCCGGATTTAACTTCTCTCAAGCATACTCAAAAAATCAAGCTTATCCGCAACTTAAAAAATATCGATACCGATTATCTTATTCTTGATCTTGGCGCCGGTACACATCAGTTTATTCTTGATATGTTCCTGCTTTCGCCACAGGGAATTGTTGTTTCGGCTCCTGCAGTTACAGCAACTTTAAATGGATATCTCTTCCTCAAAAATGCGGTTTTCCGCCTGCTTTATACAACCTTTAAAAAGAATACTCCTGGCCGCGAGCTGCTGGATAATCTAAAGAAAGATTCTGCCAGTATGCAGAAGCTTTATATTCCACAGCTTGTACAGGCACTTGGAAAAGCAGATCCTCAGACAACCCAGCTTTTTATAAACAGAATGCAGCAGTTCCGTCCACGTCTTGTAATGAACATGATTGAAAATCCTGCAGATGCAAATAAGGCTCAGCGAATTAAAACAAGCTGTAATCAGTACCTTGGACTTGATATTGATTTTCTTGGACTTATGTACCGGGATATGCTGCAGGATAAGGCACTTTCTTCTCAGCTGCCGCTTGTTGTTTATAAACCTCAGTCTGTTCTTGGTCAAGCAATTTACAGAATTGCAGACAAAGTAATTGAAACTCCACCACGCTTTTTTGACGGCGACTTTGATCCTGAAAACTTCAACTCAGATACCTTTATTAATGCAGAAGAAGAAGCAAACTCAGACTATGATTTTAAGCTTTCGGGCATAGAAGATTTAGTTGGCGGTGGAGAGCTTACAATCGGCGAACTTGCAGAAATGATTAAAACCCAGCAGTTTGATTTAATTCAGTTGAAAAAAGAAAATCAACTGCTTAAGTCAAAGCTTATTAAAGCTGCACAACAGGGATTTAAGATTTAGAGGTTAAAATGTTTTTATATATCAACTATCCTTCATGGATTCACCCGCAGATTTTTCCGGGAGTAAAATTTCTTGGTCTTTTAAGATGGTACGGGCTCATGTATGTTTTTGCTTTTGGCACTGCATACTATCTGCTTAAAAAAATTGCAAAAGAAGGCATGCTCGACGGACAGAATACTTTGGGCAAACAATACAAAATCACCGAAGACGATTTGTTAAGCTTTCTGGGCACAGGCATTTTGTTTTTACTTCTTGGTGCAAGAATCGGTTCAACCCTCATCTACAACAGATCGGGATATTATTTACACAAACCCTGGCTCATATTCTGGCCTTTTGACGAAAATGGAACATATACAGGTTTTGCAGGAATGTCCTACCACGGCGGATTCATTGGCGGACTTATAGGAATGATTGTCTGGTGCAAAATCCACAAACAGCCCATTGCCCGCTGGATTGATGCAATGGTTTGCTGTATTCCTTTGGGCTATACCTTTGGCCGCCTTGGTAACTTTTTGAACGGTGAATTATTTGGCCGTGTAACAACAATGCCTTGGGGAATGGTTTTTCCTGCCGCAGACGGATTTTCTGCTTCACTTGAATGGGTTCAGAATTTTGCAGCAAAAATCGGCATGGATATTTCTTCTTCAAGAATTGTAAACCTGCCGCGTCATCCAAGCCAGCTCTACGAAGCCTTTTTTGAAGGAATAGTTTTGTGGACAATAATCTGGCTTTGCCGTAAACATAAAAAGTTTGATGGAATGCTTTCTTGTATTTACACAGCAGGCTATGGATTTTTCCGCTTTTTCATTGAATATTTCCGCGAACCTGATGAAGAATTAGGTTTTATTATTGGAGATAAATCTGCAGGTATCTATGAAAATGCTTCTCTCACAAATTTCTCTACAGGCCAGTTATTATGTTTCCTTATGATTCTGGGTGGAATTGCTGCAGCCCTTACTTTGTATTTTATATCAAAGAAAAAGACAAATTCTGCCGATAATAAGAAAAGATAACTATAACTTGAGGTGTCTTTATGAAAAAAACAGAGATTTCTCTTTTGATTTGCACTCTTTTTACAGCACTTTTGATGTGTGGATGTAATTTTAATCTTTCTGATAAAAAGTATCTGGAAAGACCGGATGTTTACGTAAAAGACGGATATTTTGATATTAGAGGCGCTTATATAAGTTCACAAACTAAATGCATAACAATCTACCGTCAGAATGTTACCGATAGAGATGACGCTGAAATTGAGCGAGTTGCTATTCTTTACCCTGATGGTGCAGAGGAAAAAGAAAATCAGACTTTTTCGCATGAGGATCGTATGGTAGTTGTAAATGAAAAATATCGATATTACCTGCGTTTTACAGATATAAATGGTATACGAAATAGAACAGAATGGTCTGAACCAAAAAAGCTGGAAAGTGGAGGTGTAAGTAATTTTTCTCTACTTTGCTACGATACACATAACCTCAAATATACTTATTATCCTGATACTATGGAACTCAAGCTTCTAGGTGGAACTATTGATGCCCCGTCTGCTACAGCTATAGCTGATATTGCAAATTATAATGCAGCACTTGTTTTCCAATATGATGATGTGATTCAAAGCTTTGAAATTGATGAGACGGCGAGTGTGAATCTTAAAGCTCTTTTGCCAAATGATTTTCTTTATAAAGATATTACCCTTCTTGGAATTATTGGACAAAAAACTGTTTACAACAAAAAAGATACACAAGTTAAAGACCGCATTATGTGGACACCACTTTCTTCTTTGTCAATTGAAAACGAAGCCGGAAATAAAATGGATACAATCAGACTTGATCCAAAATATGGACAGGAAGGAACTGACTATTCTTTAATAAGCGATAACGAAAACTAAAAGGAACCATAAAAAGTAATGAATACATTAGTTGCCCTTTGTGCCGTTGGTGCAGAAAAAATCCTCGGTAATGAAATTAAACATCTTGGTTATAAGCTTGAATCAAATGCGCCGGGAAGGGTAAGTTTTTTTGGCGACGACGATGCTCTCTTTCGTGCAAATCTTTGTCTGCGCACTGCCGATCGCCTTTACCTGCAGCTTGCAAAATACAATGCCTATAATTTTGATGAGCTTTATGACGGAGCTTATGCTATTGCCTGGCAGGATTATCTTAAAAAAGATTCGCGCATTGTTGTAGATAAAGTTCGCACATATAAATCAAAGCTTAATTCAGAGCATTCAATTCAGGGCATGGTTCACAAAGCAATTTATTCAAAATGCGGCGATGTCTGGCACATGACGTCAATGCCCGAAACAGGCGAACAGAGTGATATTCGTGTTTATGTAGATGAAAACACTGTTTTAATTTTACTGGACCTTTCGGGACTGCCACTTCATAAGCGTGGTTACCGCACCGATGGAGGAATTGCTCCTTTGCGCGAAACTCTTGCTGCAACCTTACTTCAGGAAATGATGTGGAGACGAAAAACTCCTTTGCATGATCCTTTCTGCGGTTCGGGTACAATTGCAATAGAAGCAACTCTTTATGCTTTTAATGTTGCCCCTGGCTTTGGAAGACGTTTTGCTATAGAAAATCTTCCCTTTTATAATGCAGACAGGGCAGCCGCAATTCGTGAAGAAGAAGCCCAGGCAATTCGTACAGATGTAGAAGTTAGAATTACCGGCAGCGACATTGATGCAGGGGCTGTTGAACGTGCCAAAAAAAATGCAGAGTACGCCTGTGTAATGGCAGGTCGGGCCCTAAAGTCTATTGGCATTAGTGCACATATTCCACGCCCGGATTTTATTCAAAGTGATTTTGCAGACCTTGAAGCACCTTATGAAAATGGGCTTCTTTTGTGTAATCCTCCTTATGGTGAACGCCTTGGAGATGAAGAGCAGGCCGCTCAGCTTTATAAAAAAATGGGTAGCCTTTGGGAGGATTTTCCAGGCTGGGACTTGGGTATTATAACTTCGCACGAAGGCTTTATGGAAAATTTTGGCCACAAGACAGGAAGTATAAAAGCCTTGAAGGCCGGAAATTTGGATACAAGACTTTATATATATAAAAGATTGTGACGTGGGCATAGCCCACTTACCAAGATTTTCGCTTTGCGAAAACTTGCGGGTCAAACCCGACAATGACATGGAGAGTATATGGCAATTGTAGTAGAACATGATAAACGTAGACATGATATTCTGGAACGTTCGCTTGATGTTTTTGCAACAGAAGGCTACGAGGATACAACCTTTCAAAAAATTGCAGACAGCTGTGGAATAACCCGTACAACCCTTTATATTTATTTCGATAACAAAAAAGAAATTTTCGTAGGCAGCCTTAAGCAGATTCTTATTGCAATGGAGCTTGATCTTAATGCAATAATTGATGATGAAAGTCTTAGCGCCCATGATGCACTTTACAAAATGGCAATGCTCATTATTGATTACTGCGAACAGAACCTTAAGCTTTTTAATGTTCTTCATTCATATTTAATTGGACTTAAAAAGACAAATGAAAATCCTCAGGAAAAAATTCATCGCCGAATAATCCGTCTGCGCCACCTTTTGAGCACAGTAATTATCCGCGGAATAAAGTCCGGTGAATTCAAAAAAGATTTGAATGTACATTCCGTTGTTGAATTGATTTACATTCTTGTAGAGTCATCAATTTTTAGAATTGCTGTTCTCGAAGTAAAAGATTTGTCCGAAATTCGCAAAGCCATTGAACCGGCAATAAACGGACTGGTACAGTAATAAGATTGTCGGGTCAAGCTCGGGAAACTATTTCAAAAAGGAGCGTAAAATGAATAAATATATCCTTGCCTTAGACCAGGGCACAACCTCCAGCCGCGCAGTTGTCTTCAACAAAAACGTAGAAAAAATTGCAGTTGCACAACGCGAATTTCAGCAGTATTTTCCTAAGCCGGGTTGGGTAGAGCATAATCCCGAAGATATTTTTATAAGCCAGCTTTCTGTAATGAAAGAAGCCGTTATGAAGGCAGACCTTTTACCGGAGCAGATAGAAGCTGTTGGCATTACAAACCAGCGCGAAACTGTAATTTTGTGGGATAAAAACACAGGCAAACCTGTTTACAACGCAATTGTCTGGCAGTGCCGCCGTACCGCAGACATGGCCGACAAGCTTATTGCCGACGGAAAAGATGATATGATTCAGGCAAAAACAGGTCTTCTTCCTGATGCATATTTCAGCGGTACAAAAATCAAATGGATTTTAGATAATGTTCCGGGCGTTCGTGCGCGTGCAGAAAAAGGCGAGATTCTTGCAGGAACTGTAGATACCTGGCTTACCTGGCGTTTGAGCGGTCGTAGAGCTCATGTAACAGACTATACAAACGCAAGCCGCACAATGCTTTTTAATATTCACACTTTGGAATGGGATGAAGAGCTCCTAGGCCTTTTAGATATCCCTCGCTGCATTTTACCCCAAGTAAAAGATTCCAGTGCAATTTATGCCACCACCGACAAATCAATCTGCGGTTTTGAAGCTCCAATTGCTTCTATGATTGGCGACCAGCAGGCAGCGCTTTTTGGACAGGCCTGTTTTAACAAAGGAGACGTAAAATCAACCTACGGAACCGGCTGTTTTATGCTCATGAATACCGGCGACACTCCTGTAGATTCAAAACATAAGCTTCTTACAACAATAGCTCTTGGTTTGAACGGCAAAATTGAATATGCCCTTGAAGGAAGCGTTTTTATTGGTGGTGCCCTTATAAAATGGCTTCGCGACCAGCTTGGTATTATTAATACTGCAAACGATGTAAATGTTCTTGCAGCCACAGTTCCCGATTCTGATGGTGTAATAATTGTGCCTGCCTTTACAGGTCTTGGCGCTCCTTACTGGGATTCTTACGCCCGAGGAACAATTGTAGGCCTTACACGCGGTGTAAACAAAGCTCATATCTGTAGAGCCGCACTCGAAGCAATTGCCTTTCAGGTAAAAGATGAGCTTGATTGTATGAAGGAAGATTCCGGAATAGAAATCAGGAGCCTCAAGGTTGATGGTGGAGCCTGCGTAAGCAATCTTATGATGCAGTTCCAGGCCGATATTTTGAATACAGCAGTTTACCGCCCCGAAAATACAGAAACAACAGTTACAGGTGCCGCCTTCCTTGCAGGCCTTGCCACCGGCTACTGGAG
>CAMNDY010000041.1 GCA_946535985.1 uncultured Treponema sp.
GCGGAAACGACGCCAAGTTCTACGATACAGTTACAAAGGTTCAGAAAGCCACAGAGCTTGCAAAGGCAGCCGCTCCGGATCTGGCTTTGGATGGTGAGTTCCAGTTTGACGCCGCAGTTGCCCCTGAAGTTGGTGAACTCAAGGCTCCCGGCAGCAAGGTAGCAGGCCACGCAAATACCTTTATCTTCCCTAACATCAACGCAGGTAACATTGGTTATAAGATTTGCCAGCGCATGGGCGGTTGGATGGCCATTGGTCCAGTTTGCCAGGGCTTTGCCAAACCTCTGAACGACCTTAGCCGCGGATGTTCAGTAGAAGACATAATCGCTACTGTTGCCGTTACGGCTTTACAGGCTTAAGAGATAGTGACACAAGCTAACGCTTGCTTACCGAGTTTTGCATAAGCAAAACTCGCGGGTCAAGCCCGACAATGACACAATGTGGTCCCTGTCCTTCGACAAGCTCAGGAACCGCACTTTAGGAAAAAAAGCACTTCTTTTTGAAGTGCTTTTTTTATCCTATCGATACTTTATCATAAAATAAATTACATAAACCCAGCCCATAACCCCGTGGATTATTGCCCAACCAACAGATTTCCAGGTTACAAAACTTATTACCATGGCAAGGGCAGAACCAAAGGATACGCCTTTTTCTACAGAGCGTTTTACAATTCTTTTAGAACCGTCAGGTCTTACTTCTACTTCTTCAATTACATCACTTCCCATAAAGACACCTCTCAAAATTAGTTTATGTATTTATGATAACACACAAAATATAAATATAATAAAAAGAAACACCATTTGTAAAAAATCGTGCACGAATTGTAGAATTTATTTTTTCAGAGCTTCCCATTCCGCGCGGGTAATCTGGCAGGTAAATTCTCCGGAGGTTATTCCTGTCCTTGGATAAGTTCGTGTCCCCTTATCGTCAATACATGTCATGCCAATTTTTTTCATAACGCCAAAGGAAGCAGGATTTTTACAGTCGCACTGAGCCAGGATACGGTCAATTTTAAGATTGGTAAAGGCAAAGTCTATGAGGGCGGAACCTGCCTGGCTGGCGTATCCTTTGCCTCTGTAATTTTTGTTTATAATCCAGCCTAGGGTTGCATAAGAATGGTCGTAGCTGTGGCTAAGGTCGCAGTCGCAACCGCCGATGATTTTGCCGTCCAGAGTTATTGCAAACTCAAAATCTTCTATCTGGTCAAAAGGCTTTTGCCAGTCTTCGTCGCAGCGGCGTACAAAATCGCTGGTTTCTTCAAAGGTGTCGTTTGGCAACCAGAACATCATTGTAATTGATTTGTCACCGGCATATTCGTGAACCTGCGCCTCATCTCCTAAATGAATCGGGCGAAGAACCAGCTCTTTGGTTTTTAGTTCCATAATTATTCCTTTGATTTATTGTATAAAAAAAGGCCCGCTACCACAAGAATGATAGCAGGCGTTGCGGGCGGCGATTGAGCCCGCTGGGTGGGGTACGGCGCAACGAAGTGCGACGTAGGGGCGGGGCTCCGCCCCTCATAATTTCCTACTCAAATCTCTTATCTTCAATACGCTTTGTCTTTTTCTCGCTGCGAGGGAGTTCACCAACACCAACAACCTTTACAATAGGAGTCATGTTGTACTTCTGCTTAAAGTTGTAGGTCATTGTAAGGGCTGCTTCTGTGCGGTCGGTGCCTCCTTCTACTTCCATCATAACGGTCATCTGGTCTTTGCCGTCTACGTGCTCGATGATGGCGCGGTATTCGCTTGAAGCTCCAGGAACTGTACGGATTACATCTTCGATTGTGCTTGGGAAGATGATGTTGCCCTTAACCTTTACCATGTCGTCGCTGCGGCCCATGATTGGAGTAATGCGCGGGAACTTGCAGCCACACTTGCATTCACCCGGAACAAAGGCTGCCAGGTCGTGGGTGCGGAAACGGAACAATGGAGCACCTTCTTTTACAAAGGTTGTGAGAGTTACTTCACCAAGCTGGCCTTCCGGAACCGGCTCGCCTGTAAGAGGGTCAAGGATTTCGATATAAACATAGTCGTCAAAAATGTGAATGGCTTCTTCGCCCGGACAGTTGATACCGATTCCAGGGCCATAGCATTCTGTAAGACCATAAATATCATAAAGTTCAATGCCCAGAATTGTCTGAATACGATTGCGCATTTTTTCGCCCCAGCGTTCAGAACCGATGATTCCTTTTTTGAGGCAGATTTTATCTTTGAGCCCGCGAGCTTCTACCTGTTCCGCAAGGAGGAGAGCATAAGAGGAAGTTGCACACAAAACTGTTGATTTAAGGTCCTGCATCATCTGCAGCTGTTTTTCTGTGTTACCAGGTCCCATTGGAATTGCCATTGCACCAAGGCGTTCACAGCCGGCCTGAAAGCCAATACCTGCAGTCCACAAGCCGTAGCCCGGTGTAATATGGAGGCGGTCTTTATTTGTAATTCCTGCCATTTCGTAGCAGCGTGCAAACATGATTGCCCAGTCTTCTACGTCTTTTTTTGTATATGGAATAATTACAGGCGAGCCTGTGGTTCCGCTTGATGAGTGAATGCGGACAATTTCTTCTTCCGGTACAGTTGCAAGTCCAAGTGGATAGGCGTCGCGAAGATCCTGCTTGCTGCAGAAAGGCACCAGCTTTTCAAAATCTTCCTGGGTTTTAATATCTTCCGGCTGAACATTCTTAAAGCTTTCTGTATAAAAAGGATTTCCACAGGCCTTTACGCGTTTTACCTGTGCACGGATTTGTTCGAGTTGAGTTTCTGTAAGTTTCATAAGTATCTCCTGTATGTTTCTACTAATAGAAACAATATAACACGGAGATTTTTATTTGTCAACATGTTTCTACAAAAAGAAACAAAAAAAATAAGGAGGGGGCGGCCCCCTGCGCTCCAAAGTCCTCGGGCACGCCCTCCGGTCTTTTCCGCTACCCCCAATGCGGGGGTTGCACCCCCACAACACCCCCGCGACAACGCCTTTTTACAGTAAAATCGCCCAAAAAGCATAAATTCCTCCATATAATCACTCAAATTTATGCTTTTAACAACAGATCTCCATCGTTTTTCAGGGAAAACCTGTCTTTTATTGGAAAAAATCCCCTTTTTTCGTCTATTCAAGAGGGAAAAACAGCCAAAAAAGGCCAAAACCTGGTGCAACTATGCCTTTTTGAACTCCAGAAGCATAAATTACATTCCAAAACACCCTGAATTTATGCTTTTTTGGCTTTTTTTGCGAAAATTCACATTTTTTTTCACGTTTCTATTGACAGAAACAAATAACATGTGTTACTATTCGCAGTAACAAGAAGCGATACTGTTAATAGTAACGCGCGACGAGAACAGATCACTCTTATAAAACAAGATAAAACAAAGCCCGCCAATATACAGCGTGTAACACAAACAAAACAGGCGGCACAAACACACAAGGAGAAATCAAAATGGAAAAACGCGAATTAGCACAAACCGAAAAAAAAGGTATTAATCTTCAGGATCTGCTTCTTACAGCAGTTCTTTTGGCTGCAGGTGCAGTATTAAAGTTTTTTGTTGGAGCTTTCATCAACATTGCTGGTATGAAGCCTAACTTTGTAATTGCTATGTACTGTATGGCAATTGCTCTTATCAGACCAAAGTTCTACTACAGTTTGATAATCGGTATTCTTGCTGGTGCAATCTGCCAGTTCTTCCCAGGCACACCATATTTGAACTTTGCTTCAGAAGCAGCCGGTGCCCTTGCTATGGGACTTCTTATTTATATCCCTGCAAAGTCAAAGGGATTGAAAGTTGTTTTGACAGCAGTAATTACATTCATCAGTACTGTCATTTCTGGTGGACTTTACACTGTACTTTTGTTCGTAGTTATCAATTCTGATAAATCAGCTCTTCTTGCTTACGTTCCTATCGTTCTTGGAACTGCAACACTCAACGCAATCATCGTTGGTGCACTTTACGTACCACTTATGAAAGCTTTGAAAAAGCCAATCATTGAAGAAAAAGAAGAAAACGTCGCATAACAACAGGACTAGAAAAATGATACAAATACAGGAACTGACTTTTAAGTATACAGGCAGCAAACATAACGCACTGGAAAATATCACACTCGAAATTGAAAAAGGCGAATTTGTGGGCATCATCGGGGAATCTGGAGCGGGAAAGACGACACTCTGCAACTGTATAAACGGGCTTATTCCACACCACTACACCGGCGATTTTTATGGCAGTGTAAAAGTTGATGGCGAAGACACCTTTGATGTTGATGCGGGAAAGCTTGCACTTAAAGTTGGTTCTGTATTTCAGGATATTGAAAGTCAGCTCACAGGATATTTTGTAGAAGACGAAATCCTCTTTGGTTTGGAAAACTTTGGTATACCTGCAGATCAGATTGAAAAAAGAATTGCTTCTGCCCTGGAAACTCTTGGCATAAGCGAGCTTCGTCACAGAGAAATTTCTACACTCAGTGGAGGACAAAAACAAAAAGTTGTATTTGCAGCAATTCTTGCATTAGAGCCACAGATCTTAGTTCTTGATGAACCAACAGGCGAACTTGATCCAGCCTCTTCTGTACAGATTTTTGCGCTGCTCAAAAAACTTAACGAAGAAAAAGGAATTACAATTGTAATTGCCGAACAAAAAATCATGCTTCTTTGCGAGTTTGTAAAAAAGCTCATTGTACTTGAAAAAGGAACATGCGTTCACTACGGCGAAATCCGCAGCACACTTACACATCAAAAAGAAATGGAAGAAGCCGGAATCAACTGTCCGCGTGTTCTTACACTCACAGGCAAAATGGAAAAAGAAAACCTTCTGCCCGCTGATTGCACCGGCGAAGGACGCATTTGTCTTAATGCAAATGAAGCGGCGGAAATTGTAAAAAAGGCTACCATGTCATTGTCGGGCTCGACCCGACAATCTCTTACTAAGAGGGATCCCCGTGTCAAGCCCGAGGATGACACAACTATTTCCGGCAATGACACAAAAGACACCGTCCTCTCCTTCCAGAACGTCAGCTTTTCTTACAACGAAACTGCAAACGTTAAAAACTTAAACGTAAATATTCACAAAGGCGACTTTACTGCAATCATCGGATCTAACGGTGCGGGAAAATCAACCTTCTCAAAGCTTTGTAACGGACTATTAAAACCAAGCGCAGGCGACGTACTCGTGCTTGATAAAAATACAAAAAAAGAAAAAGTAAGCAACCTTGCAAAACACATCGGATTTTTGTTCCAGAATCCGGACCGCCAGATTTGCTGCGGAACTGTTCGCGAAGAAATAGCATTCAGTCTGCGCAATAATAAGGTTCCCGAATCCGAAATAAAAACCCGGGTAGAAAATACAATCAAAGAGTTTGGTTTCAATCCAGACACAGAACCATTTAACATGAGTCGTGGACAGCGCCAGAGACTTTGTCTCGCATGTCTCATCGCTTTGAACCCGGAAATCTTAATTCTTGATGAACCAACAACAGGCCTTGATTACCGCGAGTGTATGGAAGTAATGAATAAAATCCGACAGCTCAACGAAAACGGAACAACTGTAATTATGGTTTGCCACGATATGGAAGTTGTTCTTGACTTTGCAAAAAAGATTATTGTAATGAACCGGGGGGAGATTCTTGGCGAAGGTCCTGCCCGTAAAGTTCTTGCAGACGACACACTCTTAAATAAAGCGCGCCTTCTCCCACCACAGATTGCACAGGTTGCAAAACTGCTTGGTCCAGGCTTTGAAGGCATTTTCACAGACGACGAACTTATTGCACGAATTAAAGAAACAAAGGAGACAAAATAATGAAAGGCTTTTTAGATTACTTACCAGGCAGCTCTGTTCTGCACAAAATGCATCCGCTTGTAAAAATCTTTGTTTCAATTTTAATTTGTGCAGCTTCGTTCTGTTCATCAAACTATTATTACCTTGCAGGAATCATCCTGTTTAATATTCTTATGGGCGTTGTTGGAAACGGAAAAGACCGCAACGGATTACTCGGCCGCACCTTTGGAATCCTAAAAGGCCTTATAAAAATGTCAATCTTCCTTTTTATCCTTCAGCTGCTTGTAATAAGAAAAGGGGAACCAGTTTTCATGATTGGTTCTTTTGCCCTCACAGACATCGCTTTTCAAAAGGCCATCCTTCTTGTTCTGCGCCTTATGGGAGCAACCCTGCCGCTTTCAATTTTGATTTCTGTTACAAACCTAAACGATCTTTCAAATACACTTGTAAAATACCTTCATATTCCATATAAATATGCATTTACTTTTACAAGCGCAATCCGCTTTATACCTGTTTTTTCCACAGAAATGAGCGGCATCATAGAAAGTCAGAATGCGCGCGGTGTAGACTTTGAAGTAAAAAACCCTCTCAAAAAGCTTGGAATGATTTTACCTCTTTGTTTCCCACTGCTCATTTCTTCTGTTCGAAAAATTGAATCTACTGCAACAGCCGCAGAACTTCGCGGATTTTATTTTAGAACACGAAAAAGCTGCAGCAAATCATATAAAATTCATTTCCGAGACATTGTATTTGTGATTCTTGGAGCCGCAATTCTGGCCGCTGCTATAATTTTATAAAAATACTATGTAAAAGAACTATTTAAAAAAATAAAAAAATGCAGTATAATTAAAGTTACTTTTATGCAGCAGAATGAATTTGAACAGGTAGATCTCAGCACTTTTTTTGATGAACAGAGCCAGGGCCCTGAACAAAAAGAAAAGGCAGAGATGCTCACTACAAAGCAAAAGCAACTCATTCAGGAAGTAATGCCACTGATAAAACAGTCAGACCCCGAAAAGGCAGAAAGCTTTCAGGAGCGTCTTGATGCTTTGGAGTCTCTGGCTCAATCTGTTGCAAAGTTCCCGTCGCTTCTGGAACGTCACGAACTTATTGGCGGCACCCGTACCCCTACATCCTTAATCGACTCTCTTATTGACCACCAGGATGCAGGCGATTCAACACTTCAGCTTCCGTCAAAGGCAATGCTTGGAAAAGGTCTTCTTGTTGCAAAAATGCACACCTTTTCAAGCTTTGCAAAATATACGCACCACATTCCGGAACTCAAATCTTATTCAAAAGCCTTTGAAACCGAAACAGTAACTTCAATGTATTCTCTGCTCATCGAAGATGTTTATCTTAATCTTATCAGAGACACTTCGCAGCCAATGGAATACCGCCGCGAATGGGCCCTGTCTCTCCTGCTTCTTTGGGAGCATTGGAACGACCAGGGAAGTGCCCAGGTAGCACCCGTATTGGAATCGGTATGGATGGCACGCCGACGTCTTGCACCTGCCTTTGGAACAATGATGGGAACAAGTGAACTCCTGCTCATTTCCATGCAGATGGACGACCAGTGGATTGCCTTTATCAAGCAAAAAATGGGAGATACAGGAGTAACCCAGGCCATGGAAGAATTCCTTTTTGGTATTTCCTACGAGCAGATTAATACACTTCGAACAATTCTTAAAGAAAAAGGCATTCCCGCAATCGGCCGCGATGAAGTTTCAAAATTCCTTGGTGAACACGTAAAATCCGATGCAGGACTTGATTACCGCGACTTCTACGCAAAATATACAGTCAGACGAGATAACGCCCGTTCCCGTACAAGACTTAAATTAAACGGGCCTCACAAAACTCTGGAAGATTACTTTATTCAGTTTGTAACAGAGCAGAACAAGGAGAAGCAGAAAAATGACACCTTCGCAAAATCAAAATAAAGAAGACAAAAACGAGCAGCAGAATAAAAAAATCCCCTACCATTTTGGTGAAAAACTCCGCAGCGTACGTGAACACAAAGGCTATACCTTAAAGGTTGTTGCACAAAAAGCAGGTGTCAGCGAAAGTCTTGTTTCTCAGATTGAACGAAATCACGTTTCTCCGGCAATCGATACCCTGCTTGCCCTTGCTGATGTTCTGGACATAAATCTGGAGTTCCTCTTTGAAGAATACAGAAAAGAACGCCCGGTAACAGTAATCCGTTCAGACGAGCGCCCTTCCATGTTCGAAGACGACATTATTTACGAAGAGCTAGCCCGCCCTGCAGATTCTGCAAAGGAAAGTTCTTTTGAATCCTACATGCTAAAAATTCCGGCAGGCTCACATACCCATCGTGGTTCCTATGGCCACATTGGACGAGAGTTTGGAATAATCGTTAAAGGCAAGGCCAGACTAACCTATGGTTCCCGCGAATACATTCTCGAAGAAGGAGACAGCGTTTCTTATTCGTCTGCCGCACCCCATCTTGTAGAAAATGTAGGCGATACAGAACTCACAGCCATCTGGGTAGTATCTCCGGCACAAAGATTTATAGAAAAATAGAAATCAGGGGGCCCTGAGCCTGTCGAAGGGCATCAATATACATATTTCTTCTTGCAACAAATCTTTAATATTTGTATAATTATTTAATTTTATTTAAGTTTTATTGCATATTTATGCAATTCTTTCACATAAATATGCAACGAATCATTGTAGGTGTAAAAATAGCCAACGGCGGCTTTACACAGGAGGTAAATCATGACTTCAAAAAACTCAGATGCTGCTCTCTTGAAGAGACTCGAAAAACTTGCTGTTCACAATGATCCGATAAATCCAGAATTGTACAAAACTTATGATGTAAAACGCGGATTAAGAAATGCTAACGGCACTGGTGTTCTTGTTGGACTCACCCGCATAGGTGATGTTGTTGGTTACGAGATGAAGGATGGACAGAAAATTGCCATTCCGGGACGCCTTGTTTACCGCGGATACAATGTAGAAGATTTAATTCACGATGCCGAAAAAAATAAACAGTTTGGTTATGAACAGTGTGCATACCTCCTTTTGTTTGGAGAACTTCCAACTCAGGAGAAACTCGACACTTTCAAACAGTATCTTGGAGAATGCCGCTCCCTTCCGGAACACTTTACCGAAGATATGATTATGAAAGCTCCTTCAAGCGATATTATGAATAAAATTGCCCGTGGAGTTTTAGCAAGCTACTCTTATGATGATGATCCAGAAAACAGAAGTGTAAGCAATATTGTTAAACAGTGTATTCAGCTCATAGCCCGCTTCTCTACCCTTGCTTCTTACGGATATCAGGCAAAACGCCGCTACTACGACAACAAGAGTATGTTCATACATAATCCAAAGCCGGAACTTTCTACAGCAGAAAATTTCCTGCGTCTCATCCGCTCAGACAAAACCTATACCCGTCTCGAAGCAGAAACCCTCGACCTTGCTCTTATTCTTCACGCAGAACATGGTGGTGGTAACAACTCTTCTTTGACAGTTCACGTTGTTTCTTCTGCCGATACAGATACCTATTCTGCAATTGCCGCAGCAGTTGGTTCCCTTAAAGGACGCCGCCATGGTGGTGCAAACATCAAGGTTATGGAAATGATGGATGATATCAAGGCCAACGTAAAAGACTGGACCAGCGAAAAAGAAGTTGGAAACTATCTCATGAAGATTGCACGCAAAGAAGCAGGCGACCACTCCGGTTTAATTTACGGAATGGGCCACGCAATTTATACAATCAGCGATCCACGTGAAGTTCTGCTTAAGGCTAAGGCTAAAAAGCTTGCAAAAGAAAAAGGCGAAGAGTTCCAGAAGGAGCTTGCCCTTTACGATCTTATAGAAAAGCTTGCTCCTGCAATCATTCAGGAAGTTCACAACTCAGACAAAAAAATCTGTGCCAACGTCGATATGTATTCGGGCCTTGTTTACAGCATGCTCAACATTCCTCGCGAACTCTTTACACCAATCTTCGCAATTTCTCGTATTGCCGGCTGGTCTGCTCACCGCATTGAGGAAATTGTTAGTGGTGGCCGCATTTACCGCCCAGCTTACAAAAATGTTTCTACAGAAAGACCTTACGTGCCTATTCAGGAAAGAAAGAAGTAATTTATCGTCTATTGCGTCTACTATTAGCAATAAGCAACAATCTTAAGAAGGATCCAATAGCCGTCAATGCAGACGCAACATAAGTGAGTGCTGCAGCAGTAAGCACTTTGCGGACTCCGCGGATTTCTTCTTTTGTTGTAAGGGTGCCGGTCTCTTTTAAAATTTTAAGGGCACGACGGGATGCATTGAATTCTACAGGCAGCGTTACAAGATAAAAAAGCATAGAAGCACCAAAAAGCAAAAGCCCAATATCTGTAACAAGCTGAAAAATCGGAATGTACTGTTCAAGGCTGGCAACGGCTCCCAAAATAATTCCCAGAATTGCAAGAGTTGGACCAAAGCGGGAACCAAAGTTTGCAACAGGAACCAGCATGCGGCGAAAAATCAGCGGACCATAGCCTACGTTATGTTGAATTGCATGGCCTGTTTCATGGGCAGCAACACCAACTGCAGCAATAGAACGGCTTGCAAAGGTGGAATCGCTCAGGCTTAAGACCTTGTTGCTCGGATTGTAATTATCGGTAAGCTTGCCACCGATGTGGGCAATGCGAACGTCGGTAATGCCGTTAGCTTTTAAAAGAATCTGAGCAGCCTGAGCACCTGAAACCCCGCGCGAGGCCATGACCTTGTCATATTTTGCATAGCGGGATTTTACCAATGCAGAAGCAAACAGGCTGAGAAGTGCGGCCGGTAAAATAAGAATAAGATAATATATATCAATACCACCTAAATACATTTATTCCTCCAATTTTTTTGTCATCCTCGGGCTTGCCCCGGGGATCTCATATAAAAAGAGATTGTCGGGTCAAGTCCGACAATGACAAGGTTTATTATCTTATTCTACCACAAAAAACTGTATTACGATATAATTAATTTCATGAAAAAATGCGGAGCAAAACACGGTTCTTCGAGGGAGCATTTTTTCATAATAAAGAAGGGATATTGTAATATAGTTTTTTATGGAACGAATAGACAAACTTTTGGCACATGAAGGATACGGGTCTCGCAAAGAAATCAGAAAAATTCTGCACAAGTGCGAAGTGCTTATAAATGGCACTCGCGTTACCGACCCGGGAAGTCAGTTTGATGTAGATAAAGATACCCTCACCATCGACGGCGAACCAATAGACTTTCACAAACATATTTATCTTATGATGAACAAACCTCAGGATGCCGTTTGCTCTACAAAAGAAGGAGAAAAACAGACCGTATTCGACCTTCTGGATGACAGTTTACGTACTCCATATTTTATAGAAAAACTTCATATAATCGGACGCCTGGACATAGATACAGAAGGCCTGCTCCTCTTTACAACAGACGGAGAACTTACCCACCGCCTCATTTCTCCAAAAACCCACGTGAGTAAAACCTACTACTGCGAGCTTGAACATGAAGAAACAGAAGAACATCAAAAAGAAATTACCCGCCAGTTTGAAGAAGGAATAGCGATTGAACCCGAACACAATGAAGCAGGCTTTACCGCCCAACCCGCCTATATAAAATGGCAGTTCCCCGACAAAGCCCTCCTCACAATCTACGAAGGCAAATACCACCAGGTAAAAAGAATGTTCGCGGCTGTAGGGAATAAAATAATTTTTCTAAAAAGAACCAGTATCGGGCAATTAGCCCTGGATAATGATCTTGATTTGGGGAAATACCGCGAACTTTCTAAAGAAGAACTAAATCTTTTAAAATAAACTAACGCCTGTGCGCGGAGCGAAAAATGAGGGCCAACAACGTCCTTTTGTTGTTGGCCCTTATTTTCCGCGGGAGCACACAGGCGTTCTTATGTTAGCCTGTTATTCTTCTTTAGAACAATCCGCTTATTACCCCATTGTCATCAACATCAATATCCAGTGCGGCAGGGGCTTTTGGAAGTCCCGGCATTGTCATGATATCTCCTGCAAGTGCAACAACAAAACCGGCGCCTGCATACAACTGAACATCGCGAACAGGGAAGGTAAAGCCACGTGGAGCACCAATTAATTTTGGATCGTGCGAAATAGAGTTCTGGGTTTTTGCAATACAAACAGGAAGCTTTCCATAGCCTTTTGCTTCAAAGTCGCGGAGTTTTTTAAGGGCAGAGCCTTCAAACTCAACGCCGTCGGCACGGTAAATTTCTGTTGCAATCTTTTTGATTTTTTCTTCAAGTGGTAAATCAAGTTCATACAAAGGATGATAGTTAGCCTTACCACTGTCTGCAATTTCGCTGACGGCACGTGCAAGTTCTTCAGCACCTTCTCCGCCTTTTCCCCAGCCTTCGCTGAGCACAGCTTTTGAGCCAAGATCTTCGCAAAGCTTTTGCAGCAAGGCAATTTCTTCATCAGTATCTGTAATAAACTTGTTTACGGCAACTACAGCAGGCAGGCCAAACTTAGCAATATTTTCTATATGAGTTTTCAAGTTTTCAAAGCCTTTTTTCAAAGCAGCGCAATCCGGCTTAGAAAGGTCAGCCTTAGCAACTCCGCCATGCATTTTAAGCGCACGGATAGTAGCAACAATTACTACAGCACTCGGCTTAAGTCCTGCAGCACGACATTTAATATCAAGAAACTTCTCAGCTCCAAGGTCTGCGGCAAAACCGGCTTCGGTTACAACATAGTCTCCGCTTGCAAGGGCACACAAGGTTGCGTTTACACTGTTACAGCCATGGGCAATATTTGCAAAAGGTCCACCGTGAACAAAGGCAGGATTTTTTTCAAGAGTCTGAACAAGGTTTGGTTTAATAACATCCTTGAGCAAAGCGGCAATTGCACCGGTACACTTGAGCTGACCAAAAGTCACATTTTCCTTTGCATAGTTCTGGCCAATTACAATGCGGTCAATTCTTTCTTTAAGCTCGCTGATTGTACGTGAAAGACAAACAATTGCCATAATTTCAGAAGCAACTGCAATAGTAAAATGATCCTCACGAGGAACCCCCTGAAGTCGTCCCCCAAGACCAATTGTAATATTGCGAAGGGCACGGTCGTTCAAATCAACGCAGCGCTTCCATGAAATTGTACGTGGATCAATATTAAGTTCATTTCCCTGCTGCAGATGGTTATCAATAAGAGCAGCAATCAGGTTATTAGCAATGGAAATTGCATGAATGTCGCCTGTAAAATGAAGGTTGATATCTTCCATTGGAACAATCTGGGCATAACCGCCGCCACAGGCCCCACCCTTTACACCAAAACAAGGTCCAAGACTAGGCTCGCGCAAGGCAACAACAGTCTTTTTTCCAATGCGGTTGAGTCCGTCTGCAAGACCAATAGAAACAGTAGATTTTCCTTCTCCGGCCGGAGTTGGAGTTACGGCAGTTACAAGAATGAGTTTGCCAGGTTTGCTGGCAGCCTTTTCCTGCAAAGTACGCAGTTCATCAAAAGTAAGCTTTGCCTTGTAAGGTCCGTATAATTCAAGCTTATCTGCAGGAATACCAATTTTTGCGGCAACCTCTGTTACCGGCACCATCACGTTTTTCTGTGCAATTTCTATATCTGTCATACTACACCCTTCCTTCAAGACGGTTTTTCAAATCTTTAATTTCTTCACTCAATTCTACGGTTCTGTTATTCTGCCTTACAACTCGCTGGGCAAGAAGCTTTGACAAAAATATACCATAGTGTGGATTTTTACGAATCAGGTTCAGGAATGAAACCTTTGGAATGCGAATAAGTTTTCCTTCTCCGGCAGACATGATTGTTGCAGAACGGCGGTCATTCAAAAGAAAGGCCATCTCGCCAATAAACATATCATCAGGAGTCAAAACAGAAACAAGCTTTCCGTCTGCATAAACGCCGTAGCGGCCGCTTACAATAAAGAACAAATCGTTACTAGGTTCATCCTGCTTAAATACAATTTCGTGACGCTTGTAAGTAACTGTTGCAAAAGGAATCATAATTCCAGGAACGCTGTTTGCCATATCGCGAACATTATTAATTTCAAAAGAAACGGCATTACCCTTATCGTTATAATGCAAAGCAGTTACAAGCCCACGCGAAAGACTAATACCACGGCCATGCTCCAATTCAAAATCAGGAACATCCCCGGAAACCATGCGGCTCTTCCAGTCAAAACCGGGACCTTCATCTTCAATAGCAAAATGCGATTTATCTTTTCCAATGAAATATGAAATCTTAATTTTCTTATTGCGGTTTTCTGGCAGATTACGTTTTTTCTCAATCAGCTCAAGCATGCTTCCGCTGGTCTTAAGAAAATCAGTTTTTTCTTCCCAGGAAATATTACAGTTACCATGTTCAAGCGCATTAGTCAAAAGCTCCATCAAGGCAGTCTGCAAAGCGTAGCGGCCTTCATCATCAATGCGGTTAGAACAGTAAAGATAATTTACAAGAAAGCTTGTATAAAGGCGGATATCAAGAGGATCATTGTCGCAGATAAAAGAACCCTTTTCCTGACCACCCATCCTGTCCTGAATACCACGATTAAAAAGGAACTGCTGATTACTCTGCAAAATACGAAGCAGGCGTTCAAAGTTTTCTTTAAAAGTATAAAGAGTTAAAACAATAAGAATGTTAGGATCCTTTTTATCTTCAATTTCCTGCATCATAGCCGGATTAGGAACAACAGCAATAATTCCACCATTATGAAGCCAAGGGTCCGCATGAATAGCCGCAAGAATACGATTTGCATCCATATCCTTTGACGTATAATCAAGAACTTTAATTTCCGGAAGTTCATAATCAATAAGGCTCAAAGCCTCGTCTGTGTCGGGACAATAAATAGCATCAAAGTTTTCTTCATATCTGCTTGTTGCTTTTTGAACAGTAGATGCAACTTCTTTGTTAGTCGAAGCTACCAGAATTTTTTTCATACAACTTTCCTTTAACAATTTTTTTTATGATTCCGATGCGACTCGAACGCACTACCTGTTGCTTAGGAGGCAACCGCTCTATCCAGATGAGCTACGGAACCAGATAAATATTTTAATGATTTTAGTTCCGCGAATGTTAGCACCTGTACCAAACGCCAGGCCTTGCAAATTTCCTAAAACCATCATCTTCGGGATTAATACTTTCTGCCTTTCCGTTGTAATGACAAAGATAAGTCATTGCCCTGATATTGTCTGGCAGAGTTTTAAGCTGCGCATAAGAAGCATGAACACCTTCGCTATAGCCCGAAACATCACAATCATGAAAGATTACCCTAACAGGATATTTCCCAATTAAATATTCCAGCTGTTCGCGATTAAATTGTGTATCACAAGGATAAAGAACTTTATCATCAATTAAAATGCCATAGGAAATCTGGAAGTCCCCGGTTTCTTTGCAGGTAACATGGTTAGTCCTGAATAACTTAAGGTTTATACTTCCAACATTTGTTTCGTACATTTCAAAAGGCTCGGTCTGCAAAAGCTCAGGCTTAATCTGATTAAAATAATCATCAATGTTAAGAGGGCCTTCTTCGTTTACCTTAAGCCCTCCCTTAAGAGATTCATTCCACAAGAGTTCTTTAAATTCGTCGGTAATAACAAGATTTGCTTTCTGCTTTTTTACATAACGGTCAACAAGGGCAAGCTCTTCTACTCCACCAATATGGTCTGCATGAGGATGAGTCAAAAGAATGTTATCGATTTTCGAAAGTTCAAGCCCGTATTTAGTTTCAAGAGCATAAGGACACAAAGTTCCGCAGTCGATAAGCAGATGGTCCTCTCCCTTTACGACCAGAACATTTGTCTGAAAATATCTTTTAGAAAAAGCACTGCCCGTTCCAACAAACAAAACAGAAAGTCTACCGCTGTTCGTAAGTTCCAAAGCAGATGTCTCGCAGCAATTCATTTGAAATAATTATATCATAATTTTGAAAACTTGTCAGTAAAATTAGGAGGGGAAAGCCTTCCCCTCGCTCCAACCCGCAAGCGGTCTTCCGCTACCCCTTCTAACGGGGCTCAAACGCCGCCCCGTAACGCCCCGCTTCCAATTCATACACCTCTTCAACACCTGTTACAAGAATTCCACCCATCCCCATTTCAAGCGGCAAGGCAATATCCATGTCGTAGCGGTCGCCAATGGCAATGCAGTCTTTTGGTTGGGTCTGGGTGAGCTCGCAGGCTTTTTCAAAGGGCTCAAGTGCTGGTTTGGATTTAAGACAGGTATCCAGGCCTACAATTTCCGGAAAGAATTCCGAAATGCCAATTGCTTCCAGAGTTTTTCGTGCAGTGAAAACAGGATTGTTTGTTACACAGATAAGCTTGTAGGATTTCTGTAGCTCGCGCAGAGTTTGAATGAGGCGTTCATCGCGTTTTAAAAAGTCAGCAGGCTCCATAAGAGTTTTGCGCCATTCTACGCTTTGTTCAATGGGAATGCCAAAGGCAAGTAAAACATTTCCAAGGCTTATTTTTTTTCCATTGTTGTTGGCTGCAAACTTTTTGCGATAGTCTGCAACCATTCGACGGGCTTCGTCTGCTGTAATACCACGGTCGCGGGCAAACTGACGCACCTGGCAGTCTACCTGTTCAAAGGCATAGGCCGCATTTGTATAAAGAGTTGAGTCTATATCAAAAATGAGGGTTTTAGGATTTTGGGGTAAGTTGTAGGTTTTCACATCTAATTCCATGTCATTCTCGGGCTTGACCCGGGAATCTCTTCATAAGACAGATTGTCGGGTCAAGCCCGACAATGACAGACTCTTTCCCACGCAACCTTTGCGTCCCCTTCCAACTCAGCATCAACACAGGAGCCAACAACAAGTTCAAGTCCAAGCTTGGTAAGAGCGGCACGTTTCTTTTCAAAATATGCCTCGTTTTTTGCCTGGCCTCCGGTTGTTGTAATTACACTTGGAAAGGTAATATCATTTTCTGCGGCAAGTTTTTTGAGCAAGAGAAGGCCTTCTGTTACTTTTTGCAGGCGAAGGTCTTCCTGCAGACTTGCGCTATCAGGAATCAAAACAGAAATATTCCAAAGCCCGGCTTTTACACCAGGCAAGGTACGTACACCTTCGGCGCGAATTTCCTTATCTACGCACATATTAATGCCTTCGGAACTTCCTGCCCTGTCGCAAATGCGTCCAGCTTCTGTTGTATCAGTCCCTATGAGGGCTGCTATAAAATCAGGGCCCACACCAATTACAGGAATATCACCAAGTCCCAGAAGCTCCTGTGCATTAGGCAAAAGACTACCACAATTATGACCAAGCTCAACAAAGTCGGGCATTTTTCCGGTCATAATTCCAAAGCCTTCTAAAACCTCGCGGTTCCAGTAAGCAGTCTCGTAGCGGGGTTCCGGCAAAATTGTTACAGCATTACCTGTAAGCTGCCATATCAAATATTCAGGCCCCGAAAAAAGATGCGCACTTGCTTCGTATTCATCACTAATCAGGTCGCGGAATAAAAGGATTCTTGGTAAAAAAATTGAATTAGAAAATTCGTGGGCTTCGTCTGGAGAAGTTTCATCAACATTAAGACGTGCAGCAGGATATTCGTTCCAGCGCAGGGTAAGACCGCTTTCGCTTACCAGAGTTGGACCGTTACCGGAAATGGCAATGGCTTTTATCTGTGCCCCTTCGACAGGCTCAGGGACCGCAGTAGAATGTACTAACTTATCCACTGCCCCCTTAAGTGCCCAAATCCATCCTTCTGCAACGTAGCGGTTTTCAGGTGCAGAGTAAGGCAGGGAGCAGATAGAAGCAACCTTACCTTCTCTGTCAATCAAAGCAGCTTTGAGCGCAGTACTTCCTACATCAACCGCAAGAACACATTCTGCCATATTATGCCTGTGCCTTGCCTTCTACAGGTTTTTCTTCTTTTTCTGCATCATCAGCATTGGCTTCCTTTTCGGCATCGGCCTTATCATTTTGAGCAGCAATAGAAGGAGCTGTCTGCTTTACAACCTTTTCAATAATAGAGCGGTTATCAAGCAATTCAGAAAGAGACTGATTATAGTGAATGCGGGTAATTACGTTTGCAAAAAGTCCGCTAACATCTGTACTGATATACCATTCGCGATTAAGCAGATCTTCGTGGTAAACAGCGTTAGTACCAATAATGCGGTAGAATAATCCCTGCTCGTAAGCTTCATCAAAATCCTTTATTGCATTACCGGTAAAGAACGGAAGCGAAATTGCACAGATTACTTTTGTAGCGCCCTGCTCCTTAAGGAACTGCATGGCTTTGAGTAAAGTTCCACCGGTACCCAGCATATCATCAGCAAGGAAGGCAACCTTACCCTTTACATCACCAAGAAGCTTAACAGCCTTGATGTTTGTAGAGTGAGCATCCTGAGTAACGATAGAATAATCGCGCTCCTTGTAAATCAAGGCAAGAGGAAGCTTAAGGCCCGATGCATAGAACTTGTTTCGGTCAATGGCACCGGTATCAGGAGCGACAACAACCAGGTCTTCGGTTTTGCCGGTAAGATCAACAATCTTACTAAGCTCGCGGATAACCTGATAGCTGGCATGTAAGTTATCTAGATTAAGGCGTGAGAATGCATTAGGAATCTCGCGCGAGTGAATATCAAGAGTAATAATTCTGGAAACACCCTGCATTTCGTAAATGTGACCAAGGAGACTTGCAGTCAAACCTTCGCGACCCTTACGTTTATGCTGACGTGCATAAGGATAAGCCGGAACAACCAGAGTAATTTTGCCGGCACCAGCCATACGCACTGCATCAATAGTAACCAGCAGCGACATAACGTGGTCGTTTACAGTCATCCTTATTTTATTTGCGCCACCGTTAAGACTAAGAACCTCATGGTTTTCAACATCCTGGAAAATAAAAACGTCTTTTCCGCGGACAGTATCCAGAAGTTCAGTTTTAACCTCACCGTTGGCAAAATACGAGAATCGAGTGTTTACTTTGAAAACAGGCGGTCTGTATTTGTTTGTAGCACCCTTTATACAAAGATCGCTGGTCTGCAAATCATTCTGCAGATTAATCCTCTGTATAAGCTCTTCTTTAGTCAGCTCATAACGCTTAGACACAACATCATTCTTCAAAGTAAAACGATGCTTGTACATATGCTTAAGGTGCGTTATGACTTCATCGGCGAAAGCTTCGCCACCAGGACAGGCAACAATCGCAAGATTTGTTGGCTCGGTATAAGGCATAATAGACCTCTTATATAGTGTAGTTTATACGAGTAATATACTACATTTAGTGTATTTTGGGAATAGCGGAGATATTTAAAAATCCAGTAAAACAAGCCCGCGCCCAAAGAAATTTTTCAAGGCCAGGATCAGACCGGTATTCTGTTCAAGTTTTTTCAGCGCAGCGGCGCGGGCGGCTTCTGTTGCTTCCGGTGCAAGACCCTGCAGAAGGCCCGGCTCTATTTGTTTGAAAGTGGTGGCAGAAGCGGTCTGTTCTTCCATTAAATAAATCCAGCGATATTCCTTGCCCGCGCGAACAGGGGTGCCGCCAAGCCAATACAGGCCGGACACTTTTTCCGGGGTCAGAGACTGCGCGCGTTCACTATTTTGTTTTTCATATTCCTGAATCTGGCGATCTACAAAGTCCCGCGGAATTGTTGGAGCAGGAAGAGCAAAATCAAACCACTTCTGAACCTTTTTTTCCAACCCTAGTCCGTGCATCCAGGCATCAAGGGCAGCTTCCAGAGGTGCACCAAATTTATCGTAGCTGCCCTCCCCCTTAAAATGAAGATTATTATTTGCAAACAACTTTCCTTCCGGGGAGCCGTCCTTTGCTTCTACCGGCTGTAAATCCGGCTGTCTGCCCTCCTTCCATTCTGTGTAAACTGTGGAGTTTCTTGTTAACACAAACTTGTGCCAGAAGGAAGAGTCCAGTAGCCCGGCCGCAAAAAACTGGCGCAGGGTTTCCATTGAATCAATAATTGTCTGAGGGGTGTCGTACCAAAAGCCATAAATCATGTAAGCATGAATAAGGATGCCGGCCTCCTTAAAGGCTGCACAGGCATTTATTATAGAAGAAATATCAGTTCCTTTGTTTATGTATTTGAGGCCGGCACCTGTTGCAACTTCTATTCCCGCTGAAACTCCGCCAAGCCCGCAATAGCTTAAAAAGGCAGCAAAATCTTTTGTAAAGGCTTTTTCAAAACGGATGTTGCCCCAAAAATAGAGAGGATTACCTGAGCGGGCATTCAAAAGCGCAAACTTTTTGAGCGTTGCCGGGGGCATTGCTTCGTCAACAAAATGAATTCCCCAGATATTTTTTTCACGCGCGGTTTTCAAAAGGCCTTCGTACAAAGCATCTGTATTTACAGGTTTGTAACCGCAGACATAATCCAGGTTTGTATCGCAGAAAGCACAGCGGTGCCAGTAGCAGCCATGGGCAAGGTAGGCCTTTATCCAGGCACCATCGGTCCAAAGCCTGTGCATGCTGTTGGCGTCGTCGCAGACCCGAAGGTAGCGGGTAAAATCTATATCGTTGTAGTCGGGGATAATTTTCGGAGTTACAGAGGCCTCAAACTTTTCCAGTTCATCATTTTGCCAGATTGGCTCAAAAATTTTTACCTGAGCGTTCTTGTGGATAAAAAGACGCATTTTGTATAGTGGCCCTTCGAGAGCCTCAGGGACCACGGACTTTTGCTCAGGGACCGCAGGCTCTTGTTCAGGGACCACAGATTCAGCATGTGGCCCTTGGTCAATAATCCGGGGTCCCTGAGGCTCTCGAAGGGCCCCGCATTTAAATAGTTCATGATAAGACCCATAGCCCCTGTCATACGAAATTGCATCTATATATTTTGCAAGTGCCGGCTCACGGGCATCTCGCAATTCGGTATTTACAAAGCCGCCGCCTAT
>CAMNDY010000042.1 GCA_946535985.1 uncultured Treponema sp.
CCTGCGGCAAAACCAATTTCAGAGAGGGGAAGCGATGTTTTGTTTTCCGCTTCTTTAGAATCGGAAACAAAACTCGGTAGCGAAGCGTAGCTTTCCCCTCCTGGCCCTTCGACAGGCTCAGGGACCACAAGGTTATCATGGGTCACAATACTATTCCACTTACAATTACTAAACTCCCCTGGCAGCACTTTTTCATTGCGGTCAAAAATGCGCTTGTGATTATTAAAGGAGGCCTTTGGGAAAATTACCCAGCGGGCAGAATCTTTTTCAAAGGCACCTGGTGCACGACATGGACCAAGCTCAGGGAACTCCATGCTTTCGTAGGCGTGGTCTACGCGTGTTGTAGGTCTGAGCAAAACTGGAGTATTATATTTTTCAGAAAGCTCAAAGGCTTCCTGCACCATTTCGTATGCTTCACTTGGAGTAGAAGGATCAAAACACGGGAGCTTGGAATACTGGGCATAATTACGTGTATCCTGCTCGGTCTGGCTTGAAATAGGGCCCGGGTCATCGGCAACAACAATTACCATTCCGCCTTTTACACCAACATAACTTAGACACATTACAGGGTCACTTGCAACATTCAGGCCAACCTGCTTCATTGTAATCATGGTACGGCTGCCTGCATAAGAAGCCCCTGCTGCAACTTCGGCGGCGGCTTTTTCGTTTACAGACCATTCAACATAAGTTCCGGTCTTGTCTTTATATTTTGAGATAAATTCAATAATTTCGCTGGAAGGTGTGCCAGGATATCCTGCAACAAGATTGACTCCAGCCTTGAGGGCGCCAAGAGCGATGGCCTGGTTGCCCATAATCATTTGTTTTGCCATGGGAATAGTATACAGGAAAGGCGTGTTTCTATCAATAAGAACATATAAATTAAATTATTAAGATTGAAAAATACTCACGCGCAGAACCGTGGTTTGCTCCGCTAAGAAAGAGGACGCTCCACAAACCACGAACCTGCGCTCCGTATTTTTCAATAATTAATTCTTATTTCATAGTCCTTTTTATAAGCACCACCCTTTCCTACATACTATGCATAACCGCCCGGACCTTGCCGATGACACGGAAATCTTCGCTCTCGGAGCTTTCGAACATGGGGTCGTAGTGGCGGTTGTCGGAGATGATTTTTACGCCGTCGCTGGTGCGCTGCAGGCGTTTTACAAAACCATTGCCTTTGTAGATTATGGTGTAGATGCCGTCGGTACCGTCGTAGCCGTTTAGGTCGCAGATGATTATGTCGCCGTTGAAGAGGGTTGGTTCCATGGAGTCGCCTTTTACGCGGGAGGCAGCCAGCTTTGAGCCAAAATGTTTGAGGTCATTTGGAACAGAAATATATTCGGTAACTTCTTCGGTGTCGGGAACAAACTGGCCGTGGCCTGCAGAAAAGGCCTGCTCCATTACGGGAATGAGCATTACATCTTTGCGGGTCTCTTTTTCGAGCTGGGACTGGGAGATTCCAAAAAAGGCTTCGGCAGAGGTGTCAAAAACAGCCAGAATGCGCAGGGTTTCTTCTATAGTTGGAAAGCGGTTTTTATAAATCCTGTTTCTGAGGCCCTGAAGATCCATGCCGGTCTGTGCACACAGCCACTCCTGAGTTTTTCCTTTTTGGGTGAGTTTTTCCTTAATTTTTGTCCAGAAATCTGCCGCTTCCATAAAGCCTCCCGTAGCTCTTCTAAAAAGTCCCGCGTCTCTTTCCGTTTGATTATAGCACATATTCCTAAAAAATCAATAACTATTCCGTTTGATTATTTTCTTGACTTTAAACTATTCCAATAGTATTATCGTTAACTGACGCATGATTACAGGATTTCCAAGTCCGGCTCAGGGCTATGAAGACAATAAGTTTGATCTCAACACGCTTTTTATAAAGCATCCTTCGGCTACTGTTTTTATGACGGTAGACACGGACCGCTACAACAGCATGTGCATTTTCAATGGGGACCTGCTGATTATTGACAGGGCAAAAAAGATTACCGATAACTCACTTGTTGTTTATGAAAGCGGAGGTGATTTTGTAATTGGCAGGGTTTGTAATATTAAGGGCGAGGCTCTTGTAACAGGCGCCATTGTTCATGTAATTCACACGGTAAAAGAGATGTAAGGAGGGCGTAGCTTCTTATGATTTTTCATGCTGACGGAAACAGTTTTTATGCCTCCTGCGAACAGATTTTCAGGCCGGATCTGCGTGGTAAACCTGTTGCTGTTCTTTCTAATAATGACGGGATTATTATTGCGCTGAACAAAGAGGCCAAGGCGCTTGGTATAAAAAGAGGAGACCCCTATTTTAAAGTACGGGACCTCTGCACCATGCGCCACATCACTATTTTTTCAAGTAACTACACGCTTTATGAAGACATAAGCCGCAGGATTACTTCAATATACATGGAATACGCTCCCGATATCGAAGAATATTCAATAGACGAGGCCTTTTTGTTCTTTGACAAATGTAATTTCTCTTTAAACGACTGGTACCAGCTGGGCCACGAACTCAAGCAGCGCATTTACAAAGAAGTAGGCATGCCTATTTGTGTAGGCGCGGCACCCACCAAAACCCTGGCCAAGCTTTACAATAAAAAAGCAAAGGAGCACGGAGGAGTTTTTGTTTACGAAGCAGACAAAGCAGATGCCCTGCTCGCCTCTACCGACTGCGGCACAATCTGGGGCATAGGTCCTTCCCGGGCAAAAACCTTATTCCTGAACGGCATAAGAACAGCACTGGACCTTAAAAACATGAGGCTTGACCAGGCAAAAAAACTGCTTACAATCCAAGGCTATGCAACTGTGCGCGAGCTCAACGGAATACGCTGCATAGATAAAATCACCCGCGACAAAAAAGATGTGATTACTTCGAGCCGTCAGTTTTCTATAAAGGTTTACGACATGAAAACTCTGGAATGCGCCCTTGTTCAATATACAGAACTTGCAGTTGAACGCCTGCGCCAGCAAAAAAGCGAATGTGGTGCTGTTTCCATTTTTATTTCTACCTGCAACTATTATTCAGAAGACAAAAACAGTCAGTATGCAAACGGCGCCATTGCCTATCTTACCCGAATGACCAGCTACACCCCGGACATTGTTGCAGCAGCCCGCGTAATTCTTCCCCGCATTTTCAGAAAAGGCTACGGCTACAAAACAATCATGGTTACGCTTATGGAAATACGACCCGCAGCATATCAGGGCCACTTATGGATAGACCCCATGGAGGACGAAAAAAAACGCCGCCTTATGGACAGTGTAGACAAAATCACAAACCAGTACGGTCGCGGTGCCCTAACCCTTGCCAAAGCAGGCGAAACAAGCGGCTGGGAAATGAAGCGCGAATTCCTAAGCCCCTGCTGGACCACCAGATACAGCGATTTTCCTAAGATACATTAGGCAACTTTTATTCTTTTCCTTTCAGCAGATCCCTCTGCGCATGCTTAATCTTCTTTTCTTCGTAAAGATTTTTGTCGGCTTCTTTGAGGAGGGCGTTCAAATCGTTGTGTTCGGAGTTATATTCAATTGGACCAATACTTATAGACAGGGTAAAAGGCAGGCCTGCTTCTTCGGAAAACTCTTTATTTAAATCCTTAAGGCGGGCCCGGATTGTTTCTACAATGCGCATAGGGCAGCCGGGAGCAACTACTCCAAATTCGTCGCCGCTAAGACGACCAATTAAATCGGAATCGCGGAAGGCGGCACGTAAAACTTTGGCTTCGGTTTTAATTGCAAGGTCACCAATTTCGTGGCCCCAGGTATCGTTCATGGTTTTAAGACCATCAAGGTCGCAGAAGAAAACACAACCGCAGGATTCATCAATAAGAGAAAAATCAAGCAGCTGCTGGCCATATTCAAAAAATCCGCGGCGGTTGAAAAGCTGGGTAAGCTCATCGGTTTTTGACTGAAAATTCAGGGTTTGATTTTTTTCGGCCATTATTATGCGTTCCTGTTCTGTCTTAGAATAGATATAAGAATGAACAAAAGCATTTACTAAAATCTTAAGGAAGATTGTATAAATAGGATATTTATTTGTAGGGAAACGGCAGACAAGATAACCGTAATTATTTTTTTGCAGGAAGATTGGTAAAAGATAATAGTTTCCGGCAGCAAGTTCTTCAAAACCATCAGGCAGGATTTTTATTTTAGGATTAAATTCAATTCCACCTTCGTCAAAATAATTCTGTTCAATATGGCGCTCTTCGTCTATAAGCATTACCATACTTGCTTTTTCCGGAATTACAAAATCATCTTCGGGGTTAAGCTCAATGGGTTCATCGTAAACACACAAAGCCATCATTCCAATATGAACAACATTCAGATTTTTTACAACAAGATCAAAGAACATCCTCATTTTTACAACGGTATCTGACATGTTCAAAATATGATAAATTGTTGCCATATCGTTGAGGCCGTTATTAAAAAGCTGCAGCTGGGTCATATCGGCGGCCCCCTGCTCTATCAGCTGATCCTGATTATCACGGTAGGCCCGCATTTTATTTTTTATATCTATACAACCACAAGACTGACGGTACATTGGGAATGACTGAATTACAGCTTTTTTTGGCACATCCTTTTTTCCCATAAGAATATCGTATGCAAGAGCACCAGCTTCATAACCGGTTTGCGCCACAGACTGACTGATTGTTGAAAGTGTTGGAGAAGAGTTCGAAGCAACCTCTGCATCATCAAAACCAAAAATACAAATATCCTCAGGAACCTTTACACCAAGTTCAAGAAAAGCACTAAGGCTTCCTGCAGCCATATAATCGTTGGCACAAAGAAGGGCATCAAAAGGAATATCCTCTTTCTTTTTATAACGTGAAAGAATGGCATCATAAGCAGAACGAGGTGTAAAATCTCCGGCTAAATCCCATTCAGAATCGTATTCAAGTCCAAACTTTTTTAACGCAGCCTTATAAGCAGCTTCCCTTTCTTCTGATTCAGGAGATTTATTAAGAGCTGCCGAAAGAAAAGCAATTTTTTTTCTCTTATGCCTTTTTACAAGATGCTCTACAACTTCTTCATAAGCCTGCTGGCATGAAACACAGGTATAATGATTTGTCGGGATATCAAGCGGATTTGAAATGGAAATAACAGGTTTTGGACAAAGACATTCCAAAGCCTTGGCCAATTGCGGAATTGTTAAATCGTGACAGAAAGAATTAGTTACAACAATTACAGCATCAATATTATCTGATTTTATAAGTTCCAGCGCTGTCCAATACTGATAATCATAGTCAAAGTTCGTTGAATGAGGGGCATTGAGAGTAGATATGATTAAATGAAAATCTTCCCCTTTATCCTTAAAAAAATCGAGAACACCATCAGTCACAACTATGTTATACTCAACTGTTAAATCGTAAACAAGAACTGCTATATTCTTCATCCCTATAATTATACATCCAATTATTATCATTGAAAATAATTTTTTTTTATTTTTTACATGGATTTTTTTTACCATTTTTGAGATAATGACGACAAAATAAAGTAATTAAAACGGAGAAAAGTTTTATGAAAGAAAAAGTTAAGAAATCCGGAGAAGCTAGAAAATCTAAAAATCGGATTAATTCCGTAAAAAATAATCTTTACGCTTTTTCTCTTCTTTGCAAGATTTGTCCCCAGGCAGTTTTTCATATTGGTTTCCGCACTCTTATTGATTACGGCGAATGGCTTTTTTACAGTGCCTTCTTTATGCGTTACGTTATAAATGCGCTTCAGGAAGGTCGTGCTTTTTCTACCCTGCTCACTTTTATTGGCATTTGTGTTGCCGTTTTTGCCAGCAAAACTCTTTACACAGATTTTATCGTAGGAAAAGTAATTCCTATTGCAACTACACAGGTAAACAAAAAGCTTTATCAAATTCTCTTTAGAAAATCGCGCAATGTTGAACTTGAATGCTTTGAAAATGCTGACTTTTACGACAAATACACTCTTGCCATGAAAAATGCAGACACAAGACTGATTAATACTGTTGAAAAAATCTTTGGTGTAATTTTTGGTGCCATTGCAAGTGTCTGTGCCTTTATTTTTATGTTTCAGGTTGATAAGCTTTCGGTAACATTTATTCTGCTGCCAATAATCGGAAACTTTTACTTCCGCAGACTCAACAGCCACATTGACTACAAACGCAACAAGGATATGGCTCTTCATAACCGCCGCATTGATTATATAAACCGGGTAATGTATCTCAAAGAGTATGCAAAAGAAATGCGACTCACAAAAATCTTCCAGCTGCTTAAACATCAGTACCGGGATGCAATTACAGGCCTTGCCGATGTTACAAAAAAATATGTATGGAAATCGGCTGTGCTTCACTGGCTTTATGTAATGTTTACCTTCACATTTATTTTTGAAGGCCTGCTCATTTACGGTGCCTTCAGAACTCTTGTAAGTCAGACAATCAGCCTTGCCCAGCTTGCGGTTATTACAAGCATGATGGTTTCCACAACCTGGATTTTAATTGGTTTTACAGATTCTGTTACTGAGTGTTTTAAAAACGGACTTTTTGTCGAATACCTCAAAACCTTTCTTGAATACAAAGAAAAAATTCCTGAGGATTATGATGGAGCAGATCCCGGGTCTGAGATTGAGTCAATTGAATTCAAAAATGTCAGCTTTGCTTACAAGGATGTTACAGTTCTTAAAAATCTCAACATGAAATTTGAAGGCAAAAAAACATACGCTTTAGTTGGCCATAACGGAGCGGGAAAATCTACAATCATAAAACTGCTGCTAAGATTCTACGACCCAAGCCAGGGCGAGATTCTTTTGAACGGTCGAAACATAAAAGAATACAACCTGCAGAAATACCGCGCGCTTTTTGCAACTGCCTTTCAGGACAACAGGATGTTCAGCATGAGTGTTGCCGACAACGTTGTGCTTGGAGAAAATATTCCACCGGAGAAAAAAGAAGAAGTTGTTACTCAAGCCCTCAAACTTTCCGGAGTTTATGAAAAAGTCATGAGTCTTCCAAAAGGAATTAACACTACCCTAACCCGCGAGTTTGATGACCAAGGTGCAGTTCTTTCCGGAGGAGAATTCCAGAAGATTGTTGTTTCACGTGCTTTTGCCAGAGACTGTCCTGTTAAGGTTTTTGATGAACCTTCCAGTGCGCTTGACCCTATTGCAGAATATCAGCTTTTTGACAATATTCTAAAGGCCTGCCGGGACAAGACACTTCTCTTTATTTCTCACAGGCTTTCTTCGGTTCAAAATGCCGATTACGTATTTTTACTGGAAAAAGGGATGGTTCGCGAAGAAGGAAGTCATCGCCAGCTTATGGAAAAGAAGGGTGCCTATGCAGACATGTATACAAAGCAGGCACAAAACTACCTTGCAGATTCTGCAAAACAGACAGAAGGAATTTGGGCATAATGAAAAGTAAGAATATAAAAAAAGCTGCAGGCGCTGGCAGCAAAAAAAAGACAGCCTCTTCGGTTATAAAAAATCAGATTTTCTTGTGGAAGCTCTGCTTTAAAACCTGTCCACTATATATGATTTACCACCTCTACGATGCCTTTCGCTACCAGGGAATTATTTTCTTAGAGCACGTGCTTGGAATCCGTTACGTTTTGCGCTGTGCAGAATTTCACGAGCCTTTTTCCAAGGCACTTATTTATATTGGCATAATTCTTCTCATAAATATTATCCAGATTATTCCCGACGGATTTTTTATTTACAGCTGGACATTTAAATGCAAGCCAAAGCTCTACCGGGCACTAAAGGAACAGCTTTTTCAAAAGGCAAGTGAAATTGACCTTTTCTGTTACGACGACCCTGAATATTACAATGACTTTGTTCTTGGAGTTTCTGAGTCAGAACAGACAATTGACCGATTCTTGAATATGCTCAACATGGGCATGCAGGCGCTCACAGTTTTATTTACAACAGGAATCTTTTACCTTACGCTGGATCCTATTGGAATTGTCTTTGTTCTAGTTTCCTTTATCATGCGTTTTGTAATTTCTAAAAAGCTCAACAAAGTAAATTACGAAAACCGTACAAAAATAAATCCTCATATGCGTAAGCGCGATTACATAAGCCGTGTATTCTACCTCAAGGATTTTGCAAAGGAGCTTCGTCTTCATCCAAATGCAGGCGCCCAGCTTGAAAAAGAATTTGAAGAAGCAAATGATAACATCATTGCTGAGCACAAGAAGGTTTCGCGTATCCGCATCTGGCTGGGATTTTTAAAAGACTATATGCTCACAGACTTTTTTGTAGACGGTCTTTATATTACATATTTGGTTTATAAGGCTGCAGTTCTTCACACACTCAACTACAGTGATGCTGTAATTTTGTTTAACAGAACAGGAAGCCTGCGCGGATGTATGAGCCGCTTTGCAGATCTTGGTCCTGCTGCTCACGAAAACAGCATGTTCATAGATAAAATCCGGGCTTTCCTTGCTTACCAGCCAAAGATTAAAAATGAAGAAGGCATAGAAGTTCCTGCCGGAAACGGAGAGCTTGTACTTGACCATGTAAGCTTTAAATACAATGAAAAGTCCCGTACAGTTTTAGATGATATTTCGCTTACTGTAAAAGCAGGCGAACATATTGCTATTGTAGGCTACAACGGGGCCGGAAAAACTACGCTCATAAAACTTCTTATGCGTCTTTACGACCCAAGCAGCGGATCTATTAAATATCACGACCAGGATGTTAAGGTTTTTAAACCTTCTGATTATCACAGAAAAATTGGTGTTGTATTCCAGGACTTTCAGATGTTTGGAGCAAGCCTTGCCCAGAATGTTGTAATGGATGATTTATCTGACGAGGAACTTTCTCAAAAAGAAAGAAAGATTCGCTCTGCCCTTGAAGATGCCGGATTTGCTGAAAAACTTGCAAAACTTCCAGATGGACTTTTTACCCAGGTTACCACAGAATTTGACCCAAAGGGCGTAGATTTTTCCGGTGGCGAAAGTCAGAAGGTTGCAATTTCTCGTGCCTTCTACAAGGATGCAGACATTCTTATTATGGATGAACCTTCAAGCGCCTTAGACCCTATTGCAGAATACGAACTCAACAAAGCCATGCAGACAGCTGCAAAAGGAAAAACTGTATTTTATATTTCACACCGCCTTTCTACAACTCGCGATGCCGACCGCATAATAATGCTGGAAAAAGGACGCATTATTGAAGAAGGCACCCACGAAGAGCTGCTGGCCCTTGGCGGAAAGTACTGCGAAATGTGGAACGCACAGGCCGGAAAATATAATTAGCCACAATGTCATTCCCGTTAGACACAATGTCATTCCCGTGCTTGACACGGGAATCTACCTAAATTTCTAATTATTTTCTCTTTTTTTTAATAAATTTTCATTTTTTTTCGCAAAAAACTTCCTCTTTTTGAAAATTAAATCCAATACTATGTATCGCGATTTTTTCAAAGGGAGGTTTTTATATGCAAAAAATCAGACGAATTATTTTACTCTTTTCCAGTCTTTTTATTTTTAATCACACTGCAGGCTTACATGCCATAACTTATGAATATGTAACTTATGGACATCTTGCCTATGGTTCCGGAAATACCGGCACAGGAACTACGTCCGGAGGAACGCCTTCGACTACACCTGGTAGTGGATCTTACCAATATCCGGAAATTTATCAGCAGCAGCCAACAGCAGAAGAAGCTGCAGCAAAAGCAGAAGCCGAAGCACGTGCAAAAGAAGAAGCTGCCAGAATCATTGCCGAAGCAGAAGCCCGTCTTGCAGAAGAAAAACGTCAGGCAGAAGAACAGGCACGTCAGGAGGAGGCCGCAAAACAGGAAGCAGAACGCAAAGCCGAAGAAGAAAGAATTGCTGCAGAGCAAAAAGCACAGGCAGAAGCAAAAAGAAAAACAGAGCTGCAGACAGAAATTACAAAACTCATTACAGAAGTTCAAAGCATTTCTGTAAACAATAACAAATCAAGCGATGAAAAAGCTATATCCAAAAAAATTACAGAACTACAGCAGGAGCTTGCAGCTATTGAAGGGAAAAGTACAGAAACCAAGGTTCAGAACACAAGTGAAAATCTGGCTGTGGCTGAAACTGTTAATTCCGAAACAACAGGAGATCCTGTAAAAACAAGTACAGGGGCTTATGTTCAAACTTCAAAGGATATAGCGGCAGCTTCTTTTGAGCTTACAAGATATTACGAATCGGACAGAACTGCAGTTTCCGCTTTTGGACAGGGCTGGTGTTCAAATCTTGATGAAAGAATTATTCTTGGAACCCAGCCAATGGCTGCCGAAGTTTACCAACAGATGAATAAGAATGTGGAATCCTTGCAGAAGCAGAAAAAGGATCTTGAACAGTTAGTCTGTACTAACCTGACTGTTACTTCAGTAGATACTGCACTCGAAGAAATAGAGCAGAAACTCTCACAGGCTTATAATATTCTTTCACAAGCCCAAAACTTTGTCCCGGAATTAGATATTACCGCTGATGAAGTTCTTACACAGGCTCAAACAAAGATTGACCAGTTACTGAATGATAAAAATCTTCTGGATCAATATTTTATTCAACTGGAAGAATTAAAGAGCAGCATTGCCAAAAGCCAGAAAGAGGCTGAAGCTTATGCTGAGCAGACCTATTATCCCGATCAGGACCGTCGAAGCAGAAACGCTTATGTTTATTATGCAGGCGATAACCTTAACAAATACGAAACAGGCCTTTCTACAATCACACTTGTAGATTTTCAAGGTTACCCTCATCTGCTTTATGAAAATCAGGAAAATTCATCTGTATGGAAAAACGTCGAAGATAAATCAATTATCGAATGTCACATGCAGGGAAATGGCTACGAGCTTTTGCAGGCAGATGGAACAAAAAAAATCTTTGATAAAAACGGGCAGCTTATAAAAATCACAGACAGAAACGACCAGAGTATTATTATAAAAAGAGGGGCCGGTGGAAAACTTTTAGAAGTCACAACTTCCTATGGAGAAGAGCTTTCTTTTACATATTATGCGGGATATATCAAAACCATCAGCACTAAGCGGGATCCTGATTATAAAACTCAATACTCCTTCACGGGCAACAAACTCACTTCTTATACAGACACCGATGATAATACAGTTCAAATGAAATATGATTCAGACGGCAGAATGACCTTGCTTACAAAATGCGACGGCTCAAAGGTCCAGTTTGTATACGGTGAAAAATCCTATGACGGTAAAACCCTTACAACTCAAACGATAAACGAAGAAGGCTTTGCAGAAAGCTTTACCTACGACCTTGCAAATAAAAAAACAATCTATACAAACCAGGACGGTAACAAAACAATTTATTACTACGACGAAAATCACAGAACTGTAAGGCAGGAAAACCCGGATGGTAGTTTAATTCAAAACAAATATGACCAGAGCGGAAACCTGACAGAATGTAATCAAAACGGTGTCCGCATTCTTTATTCTTATGATGCAGCAGGAAATAAAACTTACGCCTCTTACAGTGACGGCTCCACCGAGGAATTTCAATACGGTCGCTTTAATCTTTTGACCTTGTTCAAAAGCAGAGACGGCATAATACATGAATACATACGCGACAATAAAGGAAATATTACAAGCTATAAATGCGGAGGAAAATCTATCTGCGATTATTCTTATAACCCAAAGGGAGAAATAACAAAGCAAATTCTTTATGGTCAGCAGCAAATCATTACCACTTATGAATATGATTCTTTTGGAAACATTATTGCTCAAAACTGCGGAAACTTAAAAATTAAAAATCAATACGACAGCCGTAACCGCATAATAAAACATATTCAAAACGATAAAGTCATTTCTACCTACTATTATGGAAATCATAAAACAACCCGCATAGATTATAACGGACTTGAAACCACAAGCATAAAAAACGGACGAAATGATATTATACAGATTATTCAAAGGGATCTTGTAACAGGAATAACACATCGCACTCAGGTTGAATATGATAAGCGCCATTTACCTGTAAAGATTTACAAAGGCGATGAAAAGACTCTTGTTCTTAAAGCAGAGTATTCCTATACCCCGGCAGGTCTTCTTCAAAGCCAGATTATTCCTGCAGCTGCAGACGATGAAAAAGCTTTGATTACCAGCTATGAATACAAAAATGGATTAATTTATAAAACAAAAAAATATTTTGAAGGTCAGGAAAACCAGGCCATAATTGACACTTATGATTTTGCAAATACAGCTGCAGGTGGATTTTTGCTAACTTTAAAAAATCCTCTTGGAATAGAAAATCTTTTTGAATTTGATTCAGGCGGAAACCTTATTAAACATACCGACGGTGGCAATAAAAGTATTCTTTGTGAATTTTCACCGGAGGGAAAACTATTGCGCCAGCAAAATCAATATGGCGGCTGGTATTACAATAATTATGATGAAACGGGTCATATTGCTAAATCAGGCCAGGAGAATGCGCTTTATCAAAAAACTTATAACAATGATGGAAGTATAAAAACACAGACAGATCCGCTTGGAAACACAACATATTTTACGTATGACAATTGCGGAAATCTTATCTGTAAAAAAGAAAACAATCAGACTCAATGGTTTGAATACGATAAATTTAACAGGCTCACCGCTCAAATTATTGGGCAGGCCCCTGACACAAGCTTCTGCGAGTTTTATATTACTTATGAATATTCTGATGATGGCCGTAAAAAAACAGTTACTAAAGGAGGCTTGTATCCTATTATTTATGAATACGATGCTTTTGGTAACAATATAAGCCAGACAGACGGAAATAAAAACACAATAAGCTTTGAATATGATTTTAACAATAACATGATCTGTCAGACAGATTCTTACGGAAACAAAACACATTATGCTTATAACAATCTTAAAAAAATCAAAACAATCACCCTCCCCGATTCACAAAAGTTTTCTTATGAATATGACTGTAATGAAAACCTGCTCAAAGTCTGTGATTCTGCAGGGGAACTTTATTCTGCTGTTTATGATAAAGCGGGAAGACTTATTAAACAAAACCAGCGCGGGGCCACAAGTGAGAGTTTTGAATATGACAATTCCAACAAAATTACAAAATATTATTTTGGAGACCAATTAGTTCAAAGTTTTACTTTCAGTTCAAATAATAAAGAAATGACTGTGAAAGATGGAAACAACTCTGCTTATCATTACAGCTATGATTCTTTTGGAAGATTGATTAAAGAAGTGAACAGTCTGGGTGATTATCAAACATATACCTATGACAAGCTTGGAGCTCTGGCACAAGCAAGAGCATTTGATGGTTCAAAAACTTTAAGCACAAATCCAACTATAAACGGAATGCAGACAATCAGCTATGAAGATAATTCTCAAAACTCATATGAGTATAATATGTGTGGCAATATTATCCTGGCTCAAAACGAATATAGCAAAAACGGATATAAATACGATAAGGGTGCCAAACTTATTGAACAAAAAGATTATACTACAGGAGAGACTATTACATTTTCATATGACAGTGCCGAAAACCTTATTCGGTTAGTTTCGTCTAACAAAGATACTCAATACACTTACGGAAAAAACAAGGAAGTGTTAGGAGTTTACGACAGAAATCTTGGACTCGATATTAAGCTTGAATATGACTGTAATGGTCGTGAGATTTGCAGACATTTTTCTAATGGAACATATGTACAAACTTGTTATGACAAAGCAGGAAGAATTATTTTAAAAATCCAGAAAAACAGGCAGGCAGAAATTATATGGGCTCAGGGCTATGTTTATCAAAATGATGGACGCCTTGCTGCAACAATTGATCATAATGCCTGTACATGCTTTTATGAATATGATTCCCAAGGTCGCGTTTCTTCTGTTTACTATCCATATAATCAGGAGCATGAAGAAAAATTAAAGGAATTGGCACAAAACAACGGGCTTGATACAAGTTCCAGTCTTGCAACAAACAGATTTCTTTCTACCGTCGAAAAAGGAATGTTTGAAAATCTTTTAAATCAAATGCGTTACACCCTGGCCTATTCTTTAAAAACAAATCAGCTGCTTATAAAAGAAAGCTTTAGCTATGACAAAAATGGAAACTTAACAACAAGGACAACGGCACTCGGTTCAATTGAATATTCTTACGATAGCGAAAATCATCTTATTTCGAGCGGAAGTAAGGGAAAAACATATGTTCACTATTCTTATGACAAACGCGGAAATTTAATTTTAGAACAAGGCCCCGCAAAAAAAATTGAATATGAGTATAACTACCAGAACAGAATGATTTTATGCAAGGCAATCGATAGCTCAAAGAATACAATAAGCTCTTCTCAATACGCCTACGATGCTTTTGGCCGCAGAGTCCTTGTAGAGGATTTTGACAAAAGGGCGCTTCGAACTATATACAAAGGATTCACTTTTGATATAATAAAAGAAAGCACAGTTTTTGCTAACGGGTTATTCACACGTTTTGGATATTCGGGCCAGTTCTACGATAATTCAGTCACTCCGAATGGGGACAGATACCGCTATATAGAAGACAAAAACGACTTGGATACAAACAGATATTCCTACATTAATGACAGCCCATTAAAAATCTCTGCCAGCCGCTACAAAGGCGAACGCTCAACTATAAGCATAAACAACACATTAGCAGCTCAAATCACAGACAGCTATGGCACTGGATATCTTGCAACAGATATTCTTGGCAGCGTAAGAGCCGCAAGCAACCAGTATGGAACCGGAACCGCCAGCTGCAGCTTTGATATTTTTGGAAGTCCAATTACAGGAGACTATTCTTCTACCGCCGCAGTTGGTTTAGGTTATACAGGAAAACTCTTTGACCCGACATCCAGCCTCTACAACTACGGCTACCGCGACTACAACCCATCAACAAGCCGCTTTACAAGCCCAGACCCAATCCGCGACGGATTCAACTGGTTTGCTTACTGTAATGGTGACCCGGTGAATTTTGTAGATATCAACGGCTTATTCTCCTATAAAGGCAACGTACAAACCTCAGATCCACCACTGCTGTGCACAGTTGTATATATATACAGACTCAATGATGGTTTAGGAAATGAGTTTAATTCCACCAGAATTATTGTCAAAAAAGATGCCACCGGCAATGAAAGAGTGTACGTAGATGCGGTTGGAGCGAATTGTTCTGAAGGCAATTTTGATAACGACACAAATACTACTACACCGGATGGAACGTATTATTTAACCACTAATAAAAACTTCCCGGCAAAAGAAAATGGAACTTTTGAATCAACAAATTACAAAAATGTTTTGGCATTAGCTACAAAAGATAAAAACATTCCACCTTCAATAAGAGATGTAATAAATATTCTTGATAGGTATTTTCATCCGAATCAATTCAAGTATAGCGACAGTCCTTACAATAGCAATGAAACACCAGGAAGTGCTGGTTGTATAATTGGTAAAGATGGACAGGAATCCCATGACGAAATGATGGAATTTCTTATGGAAGGCGTAGAAAGACCTGAAGCCATAACAGTAATAATTAGGTCAAATAGTAATCAAGGAGGATGCTCTCAATGAAAAAAATATTTTTATTAACTCTTGTATGGATATTATCAATTACCCTGTATTCCCAAAATTTTTCGATACAAGGAAAGTTTTTCCCAGATTTATACAGCACAATTGAGATTTGTTATATAACTGACAATTCTATTACTTTCGATTATATAGATAAACTTGAGGATAAAACTTTAAATTTCAAAGAAGTCCATAAAGATGGAATGCTTTTCTTTGAAATGCCAGAAAAATTTCCAAAAGAGTTTAATGAATATTACTATTATTATAATAAAGAAATCTCTACAAATAATAACATGCTGATTCTTGCAGGCAAGCAACTTACAGACAAAACAAATGAGTATGCACGGCTCAGAACCTCAGCAGACCCAATTCTTTTATTTGCATCTACAGAAAGTTTCGAAAAACCAGATCCACTTATAGCTCCATCCCATCATTTTGTCGAAGTTAGCTTCAGAAAGTATTACGACTGTTCTTCCTACCTGACAGAAACAATAAGAGGAACAACCAAAGAGTATAAAGTCGAAAACCTCTGTGAATTTGCAGTCGAAACCCCCTGGGTCGAAAATGCAAAAGGAGATGGAATTGGTGAAGGCTTTACAATTCAAAACGGAGTTCCGCATGAAATAGCCTACCCCTACCTTCTCATAATGAACGGTTATATTTCTTACCAAAAACCACATTTGTATAAAATGAACAACAGGATAAAGAAAATCAAGGTAACCGGAGTAAAATCAGGAAAATCTAAAGTACTTGATGTTCTTGATACACCACATCCCCAAACTGTAGATATTTCATTTATTACTGATATAGAAGACATCCGTGTTGAAATTGCCGAAGTTTATAAAGGCACAAAATACGATGACACCTGTATCAATTACCTGATTCCATATTACTGCGAAGTTCTCCCCTACGAATCCACCATCCCCGATTAATTAGCACAAAAAAAAGGCATTCACCGCAAGATGAATGCCTTTCCTTATCATTCCCTGATTTGACCGGGGAATCTAAGAATTATTTGTAAAGCTGAACGCCTTCCTGGAATACCATCTGGATAAAGTCTTTAAATCCATAGTACCATACCGGGAAGTCGTGAGTTCCACCAGGGAATACAAAAGATTCAAAGTTCTCAACTCTGTCCCAAGCAGCCATAGCCTCAACATAACCAGGGAATGTACCATATACAAGGTCATCTGCATCACCACAAATCATGTAGAGGTTGTGAATCTTAAGAGCTGCCTCGAATTTTTCATCAACACCATCTACGTAAGTTTTACCTGGGTTAGTATCACCTTGTGCAGCAAACATTGCACCAGAGAAGCCTGCAAAGTTACTGATGAGGTCAAGACATTCTCCAATACCAATATTGAAGGTCTGTCCACCACCCATTGAAAGACCGGCAATAGCTACATTGTCGCGGCCATCTTTAATTTTATAAGTTTTTCTAAGCCATGGAAGAAGATCATTTCTAAGTTCTCCACCAAAACAGTTATAACCTGCAAAGCTGTTTCCAGAACCATTTGGTCCCCAAGACTTATCGGCTACACCAGTTACACAAACAAGGATGAACTTTTCAACTTTACCGCTGTTCATTCCCTTATCCATATATCCTTTAATCTTTCCACCACGACCTTTGTTAGTAAGACCCCATGTATTTTCATTCTGTCCAAATCCGTGAAGAAGAATAAATACAGGATACTTTGTATCTTTGTCATCAGGATCATAACCGGCAGGAAGATATACCCAACCATGCTTGTTGTATTTATCAGCATCAGTTACTTTATCTGCCTCAACAGACCAGTCTCTTGTAGGATAGTTAATTTCTTCTACAGTACCACGCTGAGCAGCTGTTAAACCATCATCATAAGCCTTGTCGGCAGCAGCATTTGCTTTTACATTAAACTTAACGCTCTTCAACTGAACCTTAAGCTGGTCTCCATCTGTAAGGCCTTTCTGGTAATCATTAAATTTAATTGCAAAACCTAATACAGAATCTTCATCTGAACTTGCTTTAACTTTTGCTACAAAATCATCAGTAATTTTGATATTTTTTGTAAGAGTACCATAATCGTCTGGAGCATCAAAATATTCAAGGTCTTCATAACCACCGAACATACCTGTTGAATCCCAAGGAAGAATTCTCATACAGAAACCAGGTTTCTGAGCTTCAGGATTCCATGCGCCAGTAATAGGACTGTATACAAGTTCAATATCAATAGAATCATAGTTACCAATCTGAATTTCTTCTTTGCTTGATTTTACATAGAAAGCAACGCCACCACCGCCACCTCCGGCAGCAGTTGCAACCCAGCTTACAGAACCATCGGCTTCTGTTTTAATATTTGCAGCAGCAGAACCATCTGTAAAGATTGTGAATGCTTCTTTTGTATCACGGAGTGTAATACCACAAGAACCAGCCTCTCCTACCGTGAAAATATCAGTTGGATATGTTTTTGGCTTAGGGGCCTTTTTATTTTCTCCATAAGTAACTGTGTATTTTACATCCTTAATAGAAACTGTAACTTTATCGCTTTCATTATTTGTAGAAAGATACAGTACGTTTCCACCGGCAATTGCAAGACCTTCTTTAGTTCCTTCAACAGTAACCCAGTCAGTTTCATCCGCAGTAAATACATGCTCTGCAACTACAGGATAACCATCTGAATTAACCTGCCACTTCAAAGTATATCCATTATCAGCTTCAAAGGTATTACCATCAGGATTATCTACCTTCATCTGACATGAAAACTGAATTTTAACAGTTTTACCTGCAAACTCACTTAGTGGATAAGTTACAAAAGCCCAGCTACTTTGAGCTAATGAGTCAGAATCATCTTGAGTTACCTCTTTTTCCACAAGACCTTCATCAGGTTTAGGTCCACAGGAAACCAACGACAGGGCTAGCACAGCGATGCCAGCGACCAGCAAAAATGTTTTTTTGATTGGTTTAAACATTTTTAATCCTCCTTAACTTTTATGATTTTAGTGTAAGTCCAGTTTAGGAGAAAAAAACACCTCAAATCGCATCTTTTTTATAAGATAGTCTCATTTTATACTAAAATGCAGAAAAAAAAGACATCCGCTTAAAAATGGATGTCTTTTAATTAAAAAGCTTTACACTTTTGTGCTAAATTTACACTTAAATATCAGCTTATTTTTTCAATAATTTAGCTAATTTATCTGCTGTAAAGCCCATGTATTCAGCTACCTTGTTTGCAGGACCAGAAGTTCCGAAGGTGTCGATACAGAAGCAGTTTTCTTTTGAAGTGAACTGCAGCCATTCCATAGAAATACCGGCTTCGGTACAAACGATGCGTTTTGCAGGTCCAATGATTGCTTCCTGCTTAGCCTTTGGAAGGTTTTCGAACTTCTTAAGATCTGGAACAGAAACAACGCGGATCTTTTTGTCTGCAACCATTTCGGCAGCTTTAAGAGCCATATTAACTTCTGAACCGCTTGCAAGAATTGTAATATCTGGATTAGCATCGCCAGTCTTAACAATGTAAGCACCGTTAGAAGCCATGCTCTTCTTCCAGTTCTTGTCATCCTTTGCATAAACAGCAAGTGCCTGGCGTGTGAATGCCATACAAACAGGGTGATCTTTAGAAGCATAAGCAATTTTCCATGCTTCCATAGATTCTTCAGGGTCACCTGGGCGCAAAGCCTGAACACCAGGAATTGCACGCAAAGAAGTCATTGTTTCAATTGGCTGGTGAGTTGGACCGTCTTCTCCAACGTAAATAGAGTCGTGTGTAAATACGTAGATTACAGGCTGCTTCATCAAAGAAACAACGCGGAGTGAAGGACGGAGGTAATCTGCAAATACTAAGAATGTAGCACAGAATGGGCGGAGACCACCATGCAAAGAAATACCGGCACAAACAGCAGACATTGCAAACTCGCGGATACCGTATTCAATTGTACGGCCGGCGCGGTTAGCAGGACTGAAGGTTCCGTTATCTGTAGCCTTAAATGCAGTCTTGTTTGGTCCCATAAGGTCTGCAGAACCACCAACAAGGTTAGCATAGCGGGCAGCAATTACGTTCAAAGCCTTTCCAGAAGCATCACGTGTAGCACATGCATCTCCAACTTTGTATTCAACATCTTTTACAGATTCGTCTGTAACTGCATCTGAATGGTAAGCATCCCAGAGCTTCTTGAGTTCAGGATTTTCTTTTGCCCATGCAGCAAAATCAGCATTCCAGTCTGCTTCTGCCTTAGCAAATGCAGCCTTCTTATCTTCGAAATATTTCTTAGCTTCTGGTACAACATAGAAGTCCTGATCAACAGGAAGACCAAGCTTTTTCTTTGCAGCGATGATTCCTTCAGCACCAAGTGGAGCACCATGAACATCAGCAGTTCCCTGCTTTGGAGCACCCTTAC
>CAMNDY010000043.1 GCA_946535985.1 uncultured Treponema sp.
GTATGGTTAATATCTTCATCTGGAGTAAGAGCCTTGTAAGAACCAAGACGTGCATGCCAGGCAGCAACAAGCTTATCAAACTCTTCGTCAGCACGCTTAAAGTTTCCAAACTCATTTACAATTTTCTGACCAACAGCACGGGCATCGCCAATACCAAGCATAAGCATGAGTTCTTTTGTTTCGCCTGGCTGCAATTCCAAGTCTCCCTGAACAGTACCACAAGAGTTATCACCAAAAGCTTCAGAGTTTGTACATGCACCGTCTACTACAACCTTTGGATGTTCGTAGCTGCCATAAGTTCCAATAAAGGCTTCGCGGCTTGTATCAAAACCAGTCATTGGGGTTCCAATAAGGGCAACCCACTCGCTCATGTAAGCACCGCCAACTTCGTATTCAGGATGTTGAATATAAAGGTTATCCTGAATTGAATAACGCAGAAGGTTGTCGCCAACCTTTTCACCCTTTACAATAAAGAGAGAATACTGAAGGTTTACCTGGTCCTGAGTTGTATTCCACTGGTTTGTAAATTCACAATAAGAGAATACACGGATTTTTCGAGGCTTATTCGAAGTATTTGTTACCTTAAGTCTCCAGTATTCAAAGTTCTGGCCAAGAGGAACATAATATTTTGTTTCACTCTTAATGCCTTTGTATTCAGAAGTAATTACAGTATAAGCTGTACCGTGGCGGCATTCGCTCTTATACTGATCAAGAGGCTTACCTACAGGCTGCCATGAAGCAGACCAGAAATCTCCATCTTCCTGATCGCGAAGATAAAAATAACGTCCAGGCTGATCCATTGGAATGGAATTAAAACGAAGACGCATAAAACGTCCCTGTGCGCCAGACTTATAAAATCCGTAACCACCTGCATTGTTAGTAATTACAGCACCATAAACTGTAGAACCAAGATAGTTACTCCAGGAAGTTGGAGTATCCGGGCGGGTAATTACATACTCTGCGTTTTCATCATCAAAATAACCGTATTTCATAATTTCTCCATGTTTTTTATGTTAAAAAAAAGGACTGACCAGTTTGAGGGCAGCCCTTTTCATAATTAATTGCCTGACATTAACCCTTTACAGAACCAAGTGCAACACCGGCAACGATGTATTTAGCAAGCAGGAAGTATACAATAATAAGCGGAAGTGCGGTAAGGGAAAGTCCAACATAAATAGCACCGTGCTCACGCTTATAAATATCACCATTCAAAAGTCCAACCATGATTGGTAATGTATATTTTGCCTGTTTTGTAAGGATTACAGAAGGTCTGAACAATTCGTTCCAGCTTGTTACAAAAGTAAAGATTGCCTGAGTAGCAACAGCAGGTTTCATGATAGGAAGAACGATTTTATTAAAGGTAAAGAATTCTTTTGAACCATCAATACGTGCAGATTCTACGAGAGAAACAGAAACAGCAGGTTTCATGTACTGACGCATAAAGAATACCATACTCGGCGACGCTATTGCCGGCAAAATAAGTACCAGCAGGTGGTTGGTCATATGGACTCTATAAATCATCTGGAAGAAACCAATGATTGTTACTGTTGAAGGAATCATCATAACACCCATGATAAATCCAAAGAATGCATTTTTAAGCTTCCATTCATACATTACAATTGCATAAGCTGTAAGTGTTGAAAAGTACAAAGAACAGATACAAACACCTACAGAAACAAGGAATGAGTTCAAGAAACCAACAGCAGGATTAAAACTCTTACCGGTAAGAATCTTAAAGTTATTCATCAAATACTTTGAAGGTATAAGAGAAATTGGATGCTGCTGAATCTGATATGTTGAACGAGTAGCATTTACAAGCATGATGATAAATGGGAACAAGCTCAAAATTGCTAAAAATATACAGATAACAAGAATTACGATTTTCAAAATTGACATACTTGACTTATTATTCATTTTCAACTCCTGTCTTTTTCTCTTTCAAAGCAAGCTTAGCTTCTTTAGCTACCTTCTTATTATACTTTTTAATGGCAGCTTCATCCTTATCGCGCATGAGGTAGAATACAATTGCAGAAGAAATAACGATAATAAGGAACATGATAATACTAAGAGCCGAAGCCTGATTCTTAAGATATCCTCCGCGGAATGCAAGAGTATTGATAAGTACACTTGTTGTAAGCGTAGCGTTATCCGGACCACTGTTTGGAACAAAGAGGGCTGGAATATCGTACATGTTCAAACCACCAATCAAACTTGTGATGAGTGTAAAGAGCATGATTGTTCTGATACTTGGAATTGTGATTTTCCAGAATACCTGCCAGCCGTTTGCACCATCAATATCGGCAGCTTCAAAAATCTCCGGGTCAATACCAAGAACACCGGAAATAATAATAATCATTGTATAACCATACCACATCCAGGTCTGGATGAAGATGATAATTCCCTGAGCAGTAGCCTTGCTCTGAAGGAAGAATACAGGCTTTTCGATTATGTGCATTTTCATCAAAAGATCATTTACAGGACCCATTGGATAACCAAAAAGCGAGTGGAACAAAATTGCTACTGTAGCAGCAGTAATAATGTTTGGCATATAGAAAAGTACTTTAAATGCACCCTGACCAGGAATAGACAAACGGCGGTTAGTAAACCAGGCAGCGAGCAAAAGTGCCATAATCATCTGTGGAATAAAGTTGCAGAGCCAGATTCTTACAGTATTTTTCAATGCTATATGAAAGGTTGCATTTGTTAAAATTATTTTATAGTTTTCGAAGAACTGAGCACCTTTAAGAAAATTAAATGAAATTTTTCCGGCACCGCGCAGATCTGTAAAACCTATTATTGCAGTATATAATGTTGGATAAAAATGGAATATTAAATACGCAATCATAAAAGGAATACAAAATATATAACCATATTTTGAATAACTGATTTTTCCTTTTTTCTTCATGTTGGACACCCCAAATCTTGACTAGACTGATTTATAAAAAAAACGATTTTTACATATTACAAATTAGGGCTGCCTCTCGACAGCCCTAATATATGTGGTTAGCTACTAACTATTAGTTGATACCGAACTTATCAGCTACACCCTGCTTGAAGTCAGCAATTGCAGCATCGCGGCTCTTCTGTCCGTTAGCATAAGCACGAACCTGATCACGCCAGAGAGCGTTGATATCTGAGTCGTACTGTGTAAGGTTCTTACCATTAGCATAAGCACCAGCTGGTACGAAGTAATCGAACATGTTCTGGCCACCAAGAAATTCCAAAGTACCATTTGAGATGCTCATTACAGTTCCTGAAGATACTGTATCTTTTGTATTTACAGTTGGATCAGCACCTTTTCCGTACTTCCACTGGAATGTACCGTTAGCCCAAGAATAGAGGAGACCATCGCTTGTTGGATCAAGAGTAATCCATTCGATGATAGCCTTTGTGATAGCCTTCTTGTTTTCGTCCTTCAAAGCACCCTTACCAGCGAGTACCCAGGTACCACCCCAGAAGAATCCAACTGGAGAGTTACAAACAGCCCAATCACCATATGTACCTTCACCTGGTTTTGTTCCACCAGAGTTTCCAGCCATTACGTAGTTGATGAGCCAAGCAGGTCCGAAGAATCCGAGACATGGTTTTTCACCAGCTTCCTGCATATCAGCATACCAAGCTTCTGTCCAGTCCTGTGTTTCGTTAGACCAGCCATTGTCTGTAAGAGCTTTAGATGCATCGAGGAATGCTTCACGTTTTGGATCAAGATAAAGTTTTCCGTTTACGATCCAACCTTTGTCAGCAGAAGCTTCATAAGCGTGCCAGATGTCTCCGTCACCAGAAACGATAGCTACACCTTTTTCTCCACATTTTGCAGCAGCTTCCCAGAACTTGTCCCAAGTCTGTGAACCACCACCAATAGCAGCTTCGATAGCTTTTGGATCATCTGTGCCGAATACGTTCTTAGCAACTGTTCTGTTGTAGATGAAACATCCACCAGTAGCCTGATATCCGAGACCAACTACATCACCCTTAGGGCTTGTTCCGATATCTACTGTATAAGGAGCGATATCAGCCTTCTTGAGAGCTGCGTCGATATCAATACCAAGATCTTTGTATGGAGCAGCGTAGTCAGCCATGTCGCCCTGTGTATATTTAAGAACGAAAGCAGCTTCTGCACCATAAATATCAACATCTCCATTCTGGAGAGCAGGAATAAGAGCTGGTTCATATTCCTGGTTTGTAGTAGCGATAATTGTAGTTTCAAGTTCGAAATTCAATTCTGGGTGAGTAGCCTTGAACTTCTCAACCATACCTGGAATTTCATCTGTGAAAGACCACAAATTAATCTTTGTTGGAGCTGCCTTAGCAGCAGGCTTCTTTGAACATCCTGTGAACAAAGCAGCGGCGATTGTGAGTGCACACAATACTGTTAGGATTTTTTTCATTTTCCTTCCTCTTGTAATTAGTTTTTTTATATTAGGGAATAACCCCTAGTTAATACTATTGTATATCATAAGTGATTTTTTTGCAAAAAAAAAATAAAAAAAAGCGACAATTTTTACTACAGTTAAACGATTAACCTTTATTTTTTTTCACCTTTTTTCTTAATCTGTGTTATCATACAATATAAGAAGGATTATTAATGAAGAAACACTCTGTAAATTCCAAACTGGCAATGTTTCTCTCTAACACAAGCATAGCAATTCTCTTTGCAGTACTTGTAATTCTTCTGGAAAAATACCTTTTTCATAATTCTATAAGTAAAAATACTATACTAACCTACCTTGCAATAATCCTATCCCTGTCATTTATTGAAATGAAAATAATGGAAATATTCCAGAAAAGGCAGATGTTTCCTATATATTTTGATCCGCTTACTAATTTATGGACCCGGCAGCATTTTGAAGAAGAGGCAACAAAGCAGCTAAAGGCTAATCCAAAAGTAAAATTCATGCTTATAGAAGCCGATATCCGTGGTTTTAAGTTTATAAATCAGACTTATGGTGAAGAAGCAGGAGACAAGCTGATTGTTTATTATTCAAAAATCATCAATCATTTTGCAGAAAAGTTTCATGGCATAATAGGAAGAGGTTTTGCAGACAGATTTTATATTCTATTAAAAGTATCTTCCGTTCAAAATGCAATGAATGAATTTAAAACAAACATAGTTCTCTGCGAAGAAATGACTGCAAAATCAGAAATCCCTTTTTTCCCGAAATTTGGAATTGCATTTCTTTTGCCAGACAATAAAAAACGGGATATTTCAATACAGGGCTTAATTGGTCAGGCTTCTTTTGCCAAAAGCGCAATTAAGGATGATGCAATTACCGCCTACTCTGTTTACAATTCAAGACTTCAGGAAAGAATAAACGAAGAACATCATATAGAAGAAAAAATGCAGCAGGCTCTGGAAAAGGGAGAATTCTTTGTTGTATATCAGCCTAAAATTTCTCTTATAGATGAAAAAGTGTGCGGGGCCGAAGCTCTTGTCAGATGGAATAATCCTAAAGAAGGCTTTATGACCCCGGATAAATTTATTCCATTATTTGAACGAAACGGATTTATTAAAAAGCTTGATTTTTATGTATACGAACAGGTTTTCAAGTTACTGGAAAAGCAGATTGCAAATGGAGAAAAAGTTGTTCCGATTTCTGTAAATATGTCGCGCAATCATAATAAAGCCGAAAAGTTTATTCATGATTTTCTGGAGCTCTTTAATAAATATAAAGTTCCGCCGGAATATATTCAGCTTGAAATAATTGAACGCTCCTTTATGGACAGCAACACGCTTGGTGAAATTACAAAAAGGCTTCATAAAGAAGGATTTTCTGTAGCCATGGATGATTTTGGAAGCGGAGAATCTTCTTTAAATATGCTTACATCAATTCCGGTTGATGTTCTAAAGTTTGACAGAGTATTTTTACAGTCTTCCATGAATGAAGACGGTACAATGAACGAAAAATCGGCAGAGTTTATTCAGATTCTAATTAACCTGAGCAAGAACCTTGATAAACAATCTGTTTTTGAAGGTGTAGAAACAAAAGAACAGAGAGATTTCTTAAAATCAATTAACTGCGATATGATTCAGGGCTACTTTTATTCAAAGCCGCTTGCAGAGAAGGATTTTCTGGAATTCTTAAAAATGCATATATAAAAAGATTCCCGGGTCAAGCCCGGGAATGACAAAAGGAATGGTCATTGTCGGGCTTGTGCCGGGAATGACAAAGGGAATGATGTCATTGTCGGGCTTGACCCGACAATCTCTCTATAGTTGTGATAAATTCTTATTTAGCAGCTCTGTAGCCTGCTTAGGATTAGCCTTACCCTGACTTTGTTTCATTACCTGTCCCATAAGCCAGCCTACGACATTTGTTTTTCCGCTCTTGTAGTCTTCTACGGCTTTTGGATTTGCGGCAATTACATCCTGAACAATTTTTTCAATTGCACCGGCGTCGCTTACAACTTCCATGCCCTTCTCTTTTATAATGTCTGCAGGCATTTTGTTAGAAGCAAGCATTTCGGCAAAAACTTCCTTACCCTGCTTTGAAGTAATCTTCTGATCTTCAAGTGCATCGGCAAGCTGGGCAATATGGCCAGGTGTTATAGAAATATCATTAATAGTCTCTTTTTTCTCGTTCAAAACTGCAAGAAGTTCTGCAAGAATAATATTTACTGCACGCTTAGGATTTTTTGATTTTTTAGCAGCCTCTTCAAAGAACATAGCAAGATCTTTTGAACTTGTAATAGTCTCTACGTCAAAGTCGCTCATTCCGTACTGAGCCTTATAACGTACGCGTTTAGCTTCTGGTAATTCACCAACAGCTTCTTTTGCAGCAGCAATCAATTCTTCACTTACAGTAAAAGGTTTGATATCCGGTTCAACAACAAAGCGATAATCAACAAAAGAGTTCTTTGTACGCTGAACAACAGTTTTTCCTTCTTCGTCATTCCAACCCATTGTTACTTTGAAGCCGGGATTGAATTCCTGACGGTCTTCCTGGAATTCTTTAAGCTGACGCTGAGCTTCATAAGCACAGGCATCTTTAATTTTCTGGAAAGAGTTCAAGTTTTTAATTTCGGAAATTGGAGTGTGATAAAGTTTTCCGTCTTCCCAAACATTTAAGTTGATGTTTGCATCGCAGCGCATGTTACCTTCTTCGAGGTTACCGTTTGTTACTTTTACATAGCGCAGGATTTCCTGAACAGTCTGCATAAAAAGAGCGGCTTCTTCAGGACTTGTCATATCAGGTTTTGTTACAATTTCTATAAGAGGAGTTCCACAACGGTTGTAGTCAATATAGGAGTGGGCACCCTGAAGGTGAAGAGACTTACCTACGTCTTCCTCAAGGTGGATTCTTTCTACACGTACACGGCGATATTTTCCGTCGATAATGCAGTCATCACCTTTGAAGTTTTTTGGGCGGCATTTTTCTCCGCCAGGCTGTTCGTCTTTTGGATAGTGAATAAAAGGAAGGTCAACATAACCGTCTGTACAAAGAGGGATATCATACTGGGTAATCTGATAGCCTTTTGCAAGGTCAGGATAAAAATAATGCTTGCGGTCAAATTTTGTATAGCGTGCAATATTACAGTTCAAAGCCTGTCCTGCGACTGCACCAAGTTCTACATAGCCTTTTGAAATGCGTGGCATGGCACCAGGGAGTCCTAAACAAACAGGACAAACACGGGTGTCGGGCATTCCGCCGTATCGGTTTTCGCAGGCACAGAAGGCCTTTGTTTTTGTCAAAAGCTGTGTATGAATTTCGCAGCCAATTACTATTTCCCACTTATCAATCATCATTGACCTCTTAATAAATAATAGAAAATATTATATAGAAAAAAGGAATGATTCTCAATAGAAAAAAATAAATGATTCCTTGTAGAAAAAAACGCTACCGCCGAATTTCATCTTGCAAAAACCGGCGGTTAACCGCCTAAACGCTGAATTGCCTTGGAATAATATTTTCAATTAATTAACGTAACGTAAGTCTTGCCAGTGCCGCCGTCTTCGGGAGGGGCGAAGGTGAAGGATTGGACGGAGGGGGAATGGGAGAGGTAGTCGCGGACGGCTTGCTGGAGGATGCCGTCGCCTTTGCCGTGGATTACACTGAACTGAGAGAAGTTGTGAAGAGTGCATAAATCTATCTGGTGTTCAAGGGCGTGGATTGCTTCTTCGGAGCGCATGCCTAAAAGGCGCAACTCAAAAACAGGACGCTCTTCTTTTGTGGAAGCCTGTAAATCGTAAGAAACATCTGGGGCGAGCTGCTTACTGCTGGAACGGACAAGTTTAAGGTCTTTTTCTTTTACAGTCATCTTTACACTGCCAAACTGAACATTCCAGACTCCTTTGCGGGCAAGATCTATGAGAACACCTTCATTGCGGGCAGCTCCTGCAGTAACAGCAGCACCAGGTTCAAAAACAAGAGGTTTTTCATCTATAACATCTTTGCCCTTAGCCGCTGTATCTGTTGCCGTCATAAGAGGAGTGGCATACTTTAAAGCTTCGGCATTACTTAATTTGCGTTTTGTTTTTTTATTTGAAGAAGCTTGCTTTTTCCTTTCTTCTGTTTCTTTCTGGAAGGCCTGCTCCTGGGCTGCAAGTTTTTCTTCTTCTACTTCTATTTTATTATCTAAACGATCTACATCCTTTTGCAAGTCAGAAATAAACTGTTTGACGCCAAGAGTTTTTTCTCGGGTAAGCTCCCCTTCCCTTATTTCACGGACAAGGTTTTCAAGAGTGCGGCGGCTGTGAATTAAAAAGTCGTGCATTTCCTGCTGATGTCCTTTTTTAAGTTCATTTTCTTTTCGCCGTAAAGTAAGTTCTTTTTCTTTTATCCTCTGCTCCTTTTCTTCCACTTCCTTCTGCAGCATTCGAGCCTTATGCTGAATGCGGTCAAGTTCTGCATGCTTTTTGTTCAGACCCTTTATAAGTGAAGAAACATCTGCCTGCTCTGTAGCAATATAATTTTTTGCGTGATTGACTACTTCCTGAGGCAAACCGGATTTTCTTGCAATTGCAATAGCGTGACTTTCGCCAGGAATTCCCATCATCAGTTTGTAAGAGGGAGAAAGAGTGCTTGTATCAAATTCGACACTTGCATTTACACATTTTGCATTTGTGTAGCCGTAGTTTTTAAGGATTCCCATATGAGTTGTAACAAGAACAAAAGCATTTTTCTCTATTAAAGTATCGAGTACAGACATTGCAATTGCAGTTCCTTCCTGAGGGTCAGTACCACTTCCAAGTTCATCAAGGAGAACAAGAGAATGTTTTGTTGCACCAGTAACAGCCTGTGCAATATTTTTCATGTGACCGCTAAAGGTAGAAAGGCTCATATCAATATCCTGACTGTCGCCAATATCGGCAAAAATCTCTTTAAAAACAGGAAGCCTGGTACCTTCTGCAGCAGGAAGAGGAAGCCCCGCCTGATTAAGCATGGAAAAAAGTGCAAAGGTTTTAAGAGAAACAGTTTTACCGCCGGTGTTCGGACCCGTGATAATTAAAACCCTTTTCCCGTCCATAAAATAAAAATCAATTGGAACGGCTTTTTGCCCAAGCAGAGGATGGCGGGCCTTTAAAAGCAGCGGAGGCTCCCCAATTGCAGCTACCGCATACACGCAGTTATTTTCGTTACCCCAGCGAGCAGCAGCGGCTGTTGCATCCATTAAAAGCATAAGAGGATGTGCCTGGCGGAAAAGCGGAATAGAAGGCTGAAGATCTTTTGTAAGCTGGGCAAGAATGCGGTTTATAACCTGAATGAGTTCATTTTCTTTCTGGATAAGCTCATTACTGCAAAGAACAACTTCCTGAGGCTCTACATAAACAGTCTGTGCCGATTGAGAAATATCAATAATAATTCCGTTGATTCTGTTTTGCAAACTGGCCTTTACAGCAAGCACCTGTCGTCCGTTACGAAGAACAGGCACAGAAGATTCAAGCACGCCCGCAAGCTTCTGGTCACTTGTATATTGATGAAGGATTTTTTTGATTTTTGAATTAAGGGCAGCAATCTGCTTACGAATTGCAGCTATTTCGGGAAGGTCACGCAGCTGGCCGTCCGGACTTATTATACGAAAAATAAGTTTTTCTGTTTCTGAAAAATCGGGAAGCTTTTCTACCTCTTCCAAAAGATTTTTTAATTCCAGCTCCTCACCATGAAGTTCTATACACTGCTTTAGATTATTAACGCTAAGGACAAAATCGCCAAGGGCCTTAACCTGTTCAAGAACAAGACTTGTCCCCCTTGCTATAATTACATCAAAAAGAGAGGCAACAGGCTCCCAGTACAAAAGAGGATTTTTGCGGGAGGCAGAAAGATATTTTGACCATTCGCGGCTGAGATTTTTGAGATTTTCTATTTGTTTTGATTCGGTAAAAGGTTCGCGCTGCAAAAAAGAGTCTTTAGCTTCCTGAGTAACACAATAAGAAGCAACCTCGTCGCGCACACGATAAAAATCAATTTCCTGTAGAGCCTGTTTGTTCATACACACAATTTACAAAAAAAGAAACATTAGAACAAGTATCGGGCAAAAAAAAGAGACCGTACTCCCCAGGACGGTCCCACAATAGTTTTTTAATACCCCGATATCCAGTTCTACTGAAAGCCAAATAAAAATCTTTGTCAAACACTTTTTTACAGAACTTTTGGGTTTTCTTATATGTAGGATTATATAACAAGTTATTAAAAATTAGCACTACACAAATATGTAGTTTGCATTATTTTTCTTAAATAAGTCCGATTTTTTTGGCCTTGAACACAGCCTGAGAAGCAGAAGTTACACCAAGCTTTGGATAGATTTTTTTTATGTGATAACGAACAGTATTTACAGAGATAAAGAAAATTTCAGATATTTCATCATAAGTTTTCCCCTGCTCCAAAAGACGAAGGATATCTTTTTCCATTTCGGTAAAATTAGTATTTGATTCCTGCGAAATATTCAGATAATTTGGATACAAAACAGCTATATGCCTTGTTATTCCAATGATTTTTGTAAGAAAAGGTGTTGTGCCCCTTACCTTCTGATATTCCTGCAAAAGCTTGAACATCAAAACACCCTCGTCGGCAATTGTCCTGTAAATATGGTATTTTTCGGCCTGTTTTAAAAACTCATCAACAAGTTCAAAGGCTTTGTCTTTATTGCCTGTTTTATACCAGCTCATAGCTTCGATACAAAAAATTGTTATCAGATCCATATGACGGCGGCTTAATTCAAAATAAAATTTCAACTGTTCTGCAAGAGCCAGCAAAGCCAGATGCTTATCATAAAGAAGATAACACCGCAGTTTTACAAAATATCCGTAAGTTTCCATGAGGTTGAATTCTTTATTTTCATCAGGAGCTTTTTTGGCAAGCCATTCGTTTACATATTCAAGATTGCAGTCATAAAGGGCAAGCCGTACGCCCATAGCATCAATGTTATATTCAAATGCGCTTCCTTTTATATCTTTAACACGCTCTTTTAAATGCGACATTATGATTTCTGCAGATTTTATTTCGCCGTTAATTGTAAGGATTGTAATCTGCAGATAAAGTGCAACAACAAGAAAAACAAAAGCCTTCTGGCGTTCAAGAATTGGAATTGCACTTGTGATTCTTACCATTGCATCAAAGCATTCATTCCGCTGATAGTAAATTTCGGCAGAAACAATATCGTATACCTGCCTGTAAGCATCTCCATACAAAACCTTAAGAAGCTCAAGAGATTTTTCTTTATGCTTAAGAACAAAGTCGCCGTAATAAGAAAAATCTCTCAGCCCATTTAAAATACTTGGGCGACCAGGGGCCGTACTGTAATAAGGCTCAAGCGAAACTCCCAGATATCCAAGCTTTGAAAGTGAATGAAAAAAATCTCTGTTACTAACTGTGGGGATAATTGGCCTTATAAAATCTTCAAAACCTACATCCGGCAAAAGATTCATAAGATGAGGAACAGCTGCAATGTCGCCCATAACTATACGCAAAAGAATTGCTGCAGAAAGATCATAAAGAGAAGCCTTATACTGCTCATCGGTGAGACTTAAAAAGGAATCTTTATTTTTCCAGAGCTCTGGTATACAAAAAGAGATGTTTAATTTTGAAATAAGTTGTTTTCTCTCTTCTTCCGATAACATTAGTCTTCCCAGCTTCCTGTTCTTATTTCTTCACTAATACGCTTCCAGCTGTCGTAGCGTTCCTGTGTGATTATTCCATCCTCTACTGCTTTTTGCACAGCACAACCAGGTTCTGTATCATGTCTGCAGCCAAGCCCAAATTTACATTTACCTATAAAGGGCTCAAACTCCTTAAAATACATTTCGACCTCTTCGGCCTGAATATCATCAAGCACAAAACGTCTGATTCCTGGAGTATCTATTATATCTGCTTTTCGTCCTTTTATTCCATCAAGCAGTGATTCATTTAAAGTAAGATGAATTAAGTTTCCTTTTGTTGTGGTGTGGCTTCCACGGCCATATTTTTTTGAAAGGCTGCCTGTTTTAAGAACGCAGGAATTATCCATTACATTTATAAGACTGGACTTACCTACTCCCGACTGACCAACAAATGCCGAAAGATGATTTTCTAAAAGCTCTGCAAACTGCTGCATGCCTTCGCCTGTTTTTGCAGAAATGCGCAGAACCTTATATCCAAGGTCACTCCAGATTGTAAGACGTTTATCTATAAGTTCATATTCTTCTTCGCGCCCGTCTGTCTGCATGAACTCTGCCAGGTCCCACTTGTTACAGACAATTATTGGAGTAATTACTTGATGTTCTGCCTGGGCCAGTGCCCTGTCTATAAAGCGGGGACGAAATGGTGGTTCATCAGGTGTACATACAAGAATAAGATAATCAAGATTAGAAGCAAGAAGCTGAGGACAACGGCCTTTTACATTCCAGCGCAGAAAAGTATTTTTTCGTTCAAGAACATTAAGAATCTGACCTTTCTGTTCGTTTATAGGATCGGGCTCAATGGTAACATGGTCTCCGGGTGCAAGAGGATTATAAAAGCGTTTGTCGGACTTTAAAACCTTGCCCTTTATGGTGCAGTTTCTGGTGAGTTCATCGTCGCATTCGACAGTAAATGTATTGTTTGTCCCGGCTATTATAAGTCCTTCCAATTATTTACTCCAAAGCAGCCATAAAACAAGAGCCGATGTTCCTGTTGTAAGAATTGTAAATGGAACAGCAACCTTGAGCCAGTCCACAAACTTCATAGGATAGCCCTCTTTTTTTACAATCCCCATACTGGCAACATTTGCACTAGCTCCATAAGGAGTAAGATTTCCTCCAAGACAGCTTCCTATTAAAAGTGCAAACATAAAGAGTTCCTTGTTAAGATTCATATTTACTGCAAGGTTGCCGGCTACAGGAAGCATGGCAATAATATAAGGAACGTTATCTACAAAACCACTTATAAGAACTGAAACAACGAGTATAATTATAAAGCCAAGAAGTTTCGAACCTCCGCAAATATCAGAAAGGAAAAGTGCAAACTCTTCCAGAAGTCCGGCTTCCTGAATTGCTCCTACAACAATGAAGATACCAAGCAAAAAGAAAATTGTTTCCCAATCAAGCCCTTTAATAAGGGTTTTAATTTCCTGCATGTCTTTTTTCTGGCTTACGCGGAACCAGACTAAAGAAATTATTCCAAGTGCAAAAACATAAAGTCCGCTAAGATATGCAAAATCGGTGTGGATAAATGAAACTGCGCCAAGCCCAAAAATCATGACAAGAAGAATTATAAATGGCACCCAGGAAATTACCTGAGTTTTTTCAACATCAAGTTTTTGTTTTCCGAGCTTTGCAAAAAAGAAATAAAAGAAAAGACAGCCAACTACAAGGCCTGCCTGGATAATAAAGAAAACTGAAAGGCGGCCCTGATGAATAAAGAAGTCGTTAAAGTTGTAGCCTGCGTATGCTGCAAAAATCATGCTTGGAGGGTCGCCTACTAAAGTTGCGGTTCCTTCCATATTAGACATTACAGCAAGACCAATCATAAAGTAAGTTGGATTTTTATTAAGTTTTTTGCAGAGTGCAAGGGCGATTGGCGCCATTACTAAAACGGTTGCAACGTTTTCTACAAAAATCGAAATTATACCTGTCATTGCCAGAATGAGGACAATTGCAATACCTGTATTTTTACTGTTTGTAATAATTCCATCTGCAATGCGGGCCGGAACGTTTGAATATAAAAACAAAGCGGCAATAATCATACTGCCAAGATATATCATAATAACATTCCAGTTGATTATTTGAAAAAGAGAATGTGTGATTGCGTATGTGCGACTTTCTCCATCAAAAATATTTCCTGGAAAAATCATGCCAAGTATAATTACAAGTATAGCAGCAGTCGATGTAAACCATACCTTTTTGTTCTGAAAAAGAATAACAAGAAGATACATTATAACTGCAATTGCCAGAACAACATATTTAAGGCTGGTCATATTAGAGATCTCCCTCTATTTCGCTGAACAAGGCTTCGTATAAAGTTGCTTTATCGCTATTAGTATTTCGTACTGTCTGAGACATTCGTTTTGCAAGATGAAGTAAAACTCTGTAGCCAAGCAAGGGCTCTTTGTCGCAAACTTCAAGGAAGTGTTTACCGGAAAGAACAATACAACGACATTCTGTAGAAGCAAGAACTGTTGCAGTACGGGTATCGCTGCTGATAAGAGAAGTTTCACCAAAGAAAATATTCATTTCGCTTGAAAGCTTTGCAAGGGCAATAACATCGCCGGCAGGAGTATTGCGCTGAACCTTTACGCTGCCTTCATAAAGAATAAAGAATTCATCACCGTGTTCACCCTCTTTTATGATGCAGTCTCCTTTTTTGTAAGTTTTTATAGACATACAGTCATAAACAAGCTTAAGGATGCGGCGGTCATTTTCATTATTTACATCAAAATCAGAAAAGAGTTCTATTTTTACAAGCTTTGGTAATACTGTTTCAAAATCATCCATTCAGGTCTCCTAGCGTACAACAATTGCCTTTGAATTTTTAGGAATTACATAATCAGGCACAGGGCACAGAATTGGTTCGTTACTTTTTAAGAGCTTAACCTTTTTAAGTTCGTCTACAATCTTCTTAACATCTGGATTTTTCTGAGCTTCGCGCAGGGCATCTTTACGACGCTGGTGGAAGTTTCCTGTATTAAGTAGAAGTCCAATAACTGTACCATCATTTGGTCCAAGCGAACGCTTATATTCAATATAAGTTTTTCCAATCCAGGCAGCAGGAATATCTTCGATAAGGATTCCAGATTCTGCGTCATCGCCAATAAGTGTGCGGATTACATTTGAATAACCCCGGCCGGAAGAAGCAGTTGCTAAAAGACTGTGTTCATAATCTTGAGTAAGAATTATTTCGTCACAGTGGGCCATTTCAAGGTGCTTCTGGAATTTAACGTCAATAAGCTCTGCAGCAATATAAATACCAGGATTGATATTTTCCATAGTTAAAACTGCAAGAACGGTGCGGGAATCAATTTCAAGATCAGAATACTTTTTGGAACGGTCACAAATTACAAGTGCGCGTTCTGCATCTTCTATCTTTGCACGTTTAAGAACAGCTTCATCGGCAAAATCGCCGGCGACATACTGCATTCCTTTAAAACGGCTTTCTGAACGAATCTGCTCAATCTGGTCCGAAGGAGCTTCGTTCACAAGAACAATCATATCTGGGGTGATATCCGTATTTGAATTTAAAACGCTATCCAGAATTTTATCAAAGCCCGGACGCCAACCACATAGTAAAAAGTGTCCTTTCATACTCTTTATCTTATTAAGTCCCTTATTTTTTTTCATCTGCATATCCATAAATACAGATGCAATTTTACCAGTAACAACACTGAGTAAAACCATACCAAGTGCAAGAAGCACAAGAGCAGCCATACGACCGCCAAAGGATTTTACACAGTAGTCAAAATATCCTGCCATTACAGAAACAAGAGTAAACCAGACGGAATCGAACATTGTTTCAATTCCGCTTTCGGTTTGAGTTTCTGTTTTATAAACAATTACAGTTGCAATGGCAAGAATTATAAACAAAACAATCCAACCATAAGTAAGCGGATTCTTAAAGGCATACTTAAGGTTGTTGAGAAATCGTTTAAGTTTATTTCCTTTATTAGCTTTGTTCTTTTTCATAATTATTTCTGGAGCAGTTTGAATACTCCATCTTCCGGATTATAGGCTACACCAACATCATCTGATTCAACAGGATATTTGCCTTTAACAAAGAAGTTTTCTGTAATCTTAATATAGTAAGCGGCAACATTATCATCAGGCTTGTGCTGGTGCAGAACTTTGAACTGTTCAAGAGCCTTATCGTACTGTTTGTTTTCAAAGTTCTTAAGGGCAATTTCCCAGTTTGCATAATATTTAAGAAGACCTTCATCGGCACCTTCTTTTTCGCAGATAAGCTCATAAAGACGGATTGGTGTATTAACGTTTACTACACGAACACGATCAAGGCTTCTTACAACAAAACGGTCTCCAAGAAGATCGCGTGTTGCAGCACTAATCATAATACCACCAGTTGAATACTGCTTATTTACACCTTCAAGACGGCTTGCAAGGTTTACATTATTACCCATCATGGTGTAGTTCTTTTTATTTTCAGAACCCATGTATCCGGCAATCATTTCTCCTGAGTTCAAACCAATACGAGTGAAGAGGCGGCGATTGTTTTCTACCATGATTTTGAATGCCTGATAAAGTTCATCATCCATTTCGGCAGGTTTGTCGGCAGCAGCAATCTGCTCAATTTCTTTATTCATCAACTCTTCGGCAGCCTTCATTTTAATAGCAGCAGCACAGGCACGCTGAGCATGGTCATCCATTTGGACAGGAGCACCAACAAGAGCAATAATAGCATCTCCTTCGTACTTATCTACAGTTCCACGCTCTTCCATAATAATGTCTGACATTTTTGTAAGATAGTAGTTGAGCAAGGCAACGAGCTGACCAGCGGTAAGCAATTCACTGAAGCCGGAGAATTTCTGAATATCGGTGAACATAGCAGTCATTTCGAGACGCTGACCACCAAGCTTGAAAGAAGCCGGATTTGCAACGATTTCGTTTACTACTTCTTTTGAAAGACACTGGCTGAAGGCGTTTGTAATAAACTTTTTATCGTGGTTTGCTGTAATAAAGCCGGTTACAATTGTTGCAACAAATGAAAGGAAGATAGAAGTAACCGGAACTACAGTACCGATATAAGTTCTTGTAATAAGGAAGTAAGCAAGAAGAGCTCCTGCAGTTATAACAACGCCTCCAATACCAATAAAAATCTGAGGTGTTGTACGTTTAATTCTATATGTTACAAGACTGTAAGCAAGACACATTACAATGGCAATGATAATTGAAATCCAAACCGGAGAATCATCAACAAAGTCGTCTGAAAGAAGCTGATTAGCCAAAGAATAGTGAACACCCGGCAGAGGGAACTTTTCCTGATACTGGTTAATTCCGTAGTCTGATGTACTAGAAGCATTTGTACCTACAATACACATTGCATTCTGAACTTTAGAAGCGGCAAACTGGTGTGCATCCATAAACTGAGAGAACTGATCTCTTGTAGTTTCAAAAATTTCATGAATGTAATCTGCATTTTCTTCATAAAGAGCACAGAAATATGCTTCGCTGTCTCCTTCCAGAAAGGCCTTTGTAGCAGCATAATAAAGCTTGCGGTATTTTATATATTCATCGTATGTAATACCCTCTTCTTCATTCTCTCCGTAAGTAAGTTCACCCTTAATATAATTTGCAGTTTCATACAAATCATAAGGATTATCTTCTTCGTCAAGATCTTCAAAGAAGCTTGAATCGTTCATGATAGAAAGGTTTCTAAGGAAAGTATTTTCCATTTCTGTTAAGAAGTAAATGTTCCAGAGCGAAATCATGTTATAGTCTATGAACTTCTTTTTAGGATATTTTACAATTATAGAACCATCTGAAGCTCTAGGAATCTTAAGATCTCCTACCTTAATATAATTATTTGTAATTTCTACAGTTGGATTTCCAAGCTGTTCAAGAATCGGGCGGAAAACAAGTTGTGCATAATACTTGCCGTTATATTTTACAACAAGATTTACGTGACGCAAAAATCCATCAGAGTCTGGATCTGCATTTACAAAGCCGGCTGATTTTGCCTGTGTAATAAAGTCATACAAAGCTGGTGTAACACCACTATATTCTTTTGTAATGGTATCGTTATCGGCTACGACATTTTTAAGGGCTATGTAATTTGACATGAAATCCTGTTCCTTGTCTGAAGGAACAATTCCATTTTCAAAAGTAAGGGTAAGATATGTATTTCCAAAATCCTTAATTGAATTTGCAAGAATTTCATCTATTGGAGTAATTACATGCGAAATTGCAGTATTAAGCTGATTTTCATATTTATGGGATTCTGAATCAAAATAATCGTAAGCTTCGTCTAAATCTGCAGAGCCATCTGCAAGAGCAGTAAGAGAATCGGCAGCGGTTTCGCTCAAAAGACTAAAGTAGTCATTAACGTAACCAGGTAAATCATTTTTAACATATTTTTCATCTACTGTTGCCTGAGAATGATCAAGAAAGCTTAAATCGAATACAACGGAACGGGCACCAAGTTCCTTAAGGTTATCAAGCATGCGTGAATAAACATCCCGGGAAAATGGAAATGTTCCAATATTCTCTACGGCATTATCATCAACCATAACCATAACAACTTCCGGACTTTCTTCGGTTGACTTAAGCGGGCGCTGAAAATAATCTGCAACTTTATAATCAAGTGGAGATAACAACAAGAGCGAACAAATCGCAACAGCAATGACAGGTATTAAAATTGAAATTAATATTTTTTTCATAATAAACACTACTTATAAATTTTTAAACTAATAAACTCAACAAAAAAAGGGGCTTATAGAAGCCCCTTTTTATTTTTGTTACAGAAACTTATTCTTCCCAAGTAAAGTCTTCTTTTGCTTCAGAAGCTCTTGAAGAAGCTGTAGCTACACCCTCGCGAACACCTTCTGTGTTCTGAGCATTTGTCTTAGCAATTGACTGCATTTTAAGACCGCCCTTTGCAGGAGCAGCAGCAACATACAAAGATTCAACAGTACCATTCTGCTTAGCTTTAATAGTAATTTTTTTACCATCGAAGTTAATATCTACGCTTGAATTAAGTCCTGTCTTAAGAACTGTAGATGCAGACAACTCCTGTCCTACTGCAACTTTTTCAAACTTGCCTGGTGCAGCTTCGTAAGTTACATTTCCTACTACTGCTTCAACCACGTATGAACCTGTAGCTGCAAATAACATTGTTCCTGTGAACAAAACCAATAATAAAGCTAAAAGTTTTTTCATGTTAAAAAACCTCCTCTCAACACATATAGTATTATCGATTTTCAAAAAAAAATCAATAATAATTTGCTTGTTTAAAGTATTTTATTATATCTTCTCTAGAAGGCACATCTATAGAAGTATCTGAACCAGGAACACTGATTGGAAGGTAAGAATTCCATGCTTCGTTCAAAGGAATGAGCAAAGCATTTTCTCCAGCCTTTATCCATTCTCGTGCACCATATGTCCAGGCAAGTCCGAATGTATCCTGTGAAAGGGTAATTTCTACAGGAACCCAAATTTTATCAAAGGCTTCTATATAATAGCCTTTACCAACTTTGCTGCGTCCCTCTTCAAGTGAAAGTCCTGAATCAAAGGCCATAAAAATATGTCCCGGAACTGTAATAAAAGCTGTATCAATACCAATTGCCTCTAAGAGAGAGCAGTTAAGAATTGTAAGGTCGTCACAGTCCCCGCCATGATATACAAGTGTCTGATATGGGAACTGAAGGAAGTCAACTGCAGCTGTACCTACATTATCGGTAAAAGCACTCGATGGGTCTACTACATAATTAATTC
>CAMNDY010000044.1 GCA_946535985.1 uncultured Treponema sp.
GACTTATCCAGGGTCGTGGCGATGCTTACTGTGGTATGCTCAACGCTTCTTACAATCTCAAACTCCGCAACATCAAGGCTTATATTCCAGAATATCCTGTAGGAACAGCTGAGCAGTGTGCAGACATGATTCACGGATTTGCACCAATTGCCAAGGCTGTTTATGCTTTGAATCACCTTAAGATTATTTCTTTTGGACCTCGTCCACTCAACTTCCTTGCTTGTAACGCACCAATCAAACAGCTTTACAACCTGGGAGTAGAAATCGAAGAAAACTCAGAACTTGACTTGTTCGAATCATTCAACAAGCACGCTGGCGACGCTCGTATTAAGGACGTTGCTGCAGATATGGCTAAAGAACTTGGAAACGGAAACAAGATCCCTGAAGTTCTTGAAAAGCTTGCACAGTATGAACTTACTCTCCTTGACTGGGTTGAAGCTCACAAAGGATACCGCGAGTTCGTTGCAATTGCTGGAAAATGTTGGCCTGCATTCCAGACACAGTTTGGATTCGTTCCTTGCTATGTAAACAGCCGCCTTACAAAGATGGGTATTCCAGTATCTTGTGAAGTTGATATTTACGGATGTCTTTCTGAATTCATTGGTACAGTTGTTTCTGATGACACAGTTACTCTCCTCGACATCAACAACACAGTTCCACAGGATATCTACGACGAAGACATCAAGGGAAAACATGGAAACTACACAATCCAGGATACATTCATGGGCTTCCACTGCGGAAACACAGCTTCTACAAAGCTTTCATTCTGCGAAATGAAGTACCAGCTCATCATGGCTCGTGCTCTTCCACGCGAAGTTACAAACGGAACTTTGGAAGGAGATATCGTTCCTGGAGACATCACATTCTTCCGCTTGCAGTCTACAGCTGATGCTCAGCTCCGTGCATACATTGCACAGGGTGAAGTATTGCCAGTTAAGACTCGCTCATTCGGTGGTATCGGTATTTTCGCAATTCCAGAAATGGGCCGCTTCTACCGCCATGTACTTATCGAAAAGAACTTCCCACACCACGGTGCCGTTGCATTCGGCCACTTTGGAAAGGAACTCTACGAAGTATTCAAATATATCGGCGTAGATGTAAGTGAAATTGGATATAACCAGCCTAAGGGAGTACGTTACCCTACTGAGAATCCTTGGGCATAGTATAGTCCGTAGTCGTGGCCCTTCGAGAGCCTCAGGGACCACGAGGATTCAATCAAAGCCAATTCCTCTTGTGGGGGAACGGCTTTTTTTATTTTAAAAACTGTGTTAGAATTATTTTAACAAGGAGGATGCCATGCCACAGGAAGATTATTCAAAACTAGTCGCTGCCATTTTGGAAATGTCATATCAACAGCGCTTGTCATTACGTGATATGCTTGATGAATCTTTACAGCAGGAAGAATATGCCCCTCCAAGTCTAACCGTATCTTCTGTTGAAGAACTGCATCAAAAACTTGACGAAGGGCTGACCTCAATTAAAAAGGGTCAATGTATTCCTGCCGAAGTTGTAGATCAGAGACTTCACGAAAAATACGGAATATGAAAGAATTCAAAGTTTCCTATTCAAAAGAAGCCGAAAAAGATTTAGATGATATTTACTCATATATTGCTTTTGAAAAGAAGAATGTTATCAATGCAACGCGTCTTATTCGAAGACTGGCAAAAGCAATTGACGATTTGAGTTTCATGGCAGATTCTTATCATTTTTATCAAGAGGAACCATATTTAGGCCAGGAAGTAAGATATTTTTCCGAAGGCACATATTGTATTTTTTATAAAATAATTGATGATACCGCTTACGTGATTAGAATTATTTATGGCGCTAGGGATCTGATAAAAGTTTTAGGAGAATGAGGCTGCATCTTCAGACAAATCGCTATGCCTTATCAACAGAAAGCGTAAATCTCCTAACCATTTCCTTTAGAAAATCAATGTCTTTATTTGGAAGATGATTTATATCTCGAATCAGATTTACGATTTCCGGTTTAATTGTGTCTGGAATATCAGAATTCTTACCCGTAACCAGATATTCTACACTAACACCTAATTCTTTTGCAATCTTAACAGCTGTTTCAGCAGTAGGCTCTGTATATTTTTCAGCAAGATAATGGTCTATGGCTCTCTTAGAAATTCCCGTTCTATCTGCTAATTCCTTTACTCGTATATCTTGATATTTTAATTCATCTTTTAGATTTTCTCTGAATCCCATAAATATAAAATACCTTGAAAGGCGAAAATTTGTTGAAAAATGCCGAAATTGGGTATATTATAAAATAATACCGTAAAAAGGTGTTAACAAAGATAATACCTTTTTACGGTATAAATATAGATAAATAAGGAGAATTTTAATGAAAAAAATAATCGGAATCGTTTTAGCTTTATTTTTAACAATTAATTGTTTTGCAAAAGAAATAGAAATGCAAATAGTTGAGACAGAATTTGGTATTGAGATTTCAAACTTGGATGGTAAAGGGAAAAAAATTTGCAAAGGTTATTTGAATACGGAATATGATAATAGGGTTTTTGTCATTTTCAAGAAAAGTTCTGATAATTTTAATATAGAAGAACTAGTTAATGACTTTGTTTATAATAATTATTTAAGTGATTATTTAATTATAGATAATGGAATTTTTAAATCTGCTACTATAAAAGACTCGAAGGTACCTAAATATGGACCTCTTGTTGATTATGATAGTTTATTAATAATTCCGAAATCAGGTAAATTTTCAATTTATAGAGCAATATGTGATGGTAAGAATTTGAATCTATGGATTTCTGGATATATAAAAGATGCTCCGAATAGATTTAACCAAAAAGTTCAAGAAACTATAAAAGAAAAAGAAAAAAAAGAAGCAGAAAGGGAAGCTGAAAGAGAAAGAGAAGCTGTTGAATACAAAATTGCTATTGAAAAAGAAAGGGTCGAAAGAGAAAGAATTGGGAAACTTAAAGATAAGAATGAAAGAAAAAAAATTTTTGAACAAAATGGTTCTGAAGGATATGATTATTTTGTTTTTGGAACACCTATAGAAGATTTCTTAATTGTATATCCAGAGGCAAAAGAGGTTACAGAAAAAAAATATAGAGGATCTGAATATAAAATATTTGAAATAAAAGATGATAAACAAAATCAAATGATGTATTATTACTTTTTTGAAAAAAAACTCTTTTATGGAGAAACTTTATTTCGAAATGTTAATGATGAAAAATCGATGGCAATAAATTATAGATTACAGGAGTTATATGGTAAATATGATGAATATGATGAATTTTCTAATACGAAGTCATATAAAATACCTTTTGATGATTATGGTCGGACAATAGATTATAAAGAAGAAGGTGCTATAATTAAATGGAATAAAACTTCAACATTTGTAGTAAAACTTGAAATAACAGGGAGATATGGAATTAATACCTTTTATGCAACAGCCGATCAAAATACTAGAAATATGCTTTTGTATGTAAATTCTTCCATGCTAGATATGAAGATTACTTATTGTAATATAAAAATACAAAAAGATGTTGATAAATACATAAATAATTTTGATAAGATGAAAGAGAGAGAAAATATAGAGAAACAAAAAGAAGCGCTAAATTTTTAATAATAAATTCGAAGATATTTATATTGCTAATAAGCGGTAAATTCAATTTTGCCAGAAAGGCTGTTGATAGAAAGCTGAGGACCGCCGGTGCCGATTATCGATTGATAGTTGGTGCCGGCGGTTTTTTTGTCCGGAGAGGAATCTGGGGTTTTTATGGAGCCGGATACGGTGAAGGCTGAAAGTTCAAAGTTTGATTCTTTTGGGTAGTAAAGCTGTGATTTACCGGAACCATTCTTGATTTTTGACGAGGCAAGGGGAGCGGCTTCCAGCTCTACAAAAATGTTGCCAGAAGTAGAAGAAAAATCAAAAAAGTCCACTGAGATTTTTTGCAGGGTAATGTTTCCGGAAAGGCTTGATGCGGTGAAAAACTCTGTCTGGCAGGCAGCAATATCTGTGCGGCCGCTTACGTTATTTATGTGAACGGCGTTTTGGGTTTGCAGGATGTCTGCGCTAATGTTTCCGCTTACGTTGTGCAGCTCAATTGATTTGGCGTCAAAATCCTGGGGGATATAAACGTAAACATTGCATTTGTTGCCGCGCGAAGTCTTTTGTTCCTTTGAAATTATTTGCAAACTTTCATCCTGCTCGCTAACCTGCGGAATTTTTTTTATATTATTTGAACCAATTTCTACAACAATCTCATTGCCATAAATGCGCGAAATCTGCAGGTTTTCGTAAGTCAAAGAAATATCAAGATTTACGATTGTAGAAAAATCAAAAGCCTGGTTGTATACAATATTCTTTTGGTCTGCAAAAAGCGGGAGAGAAAGGAGGAATACGCAAAATAATATTACAAGTTTCTTCATATGAACCCTTCGACAAGCTCAGGGACCCCGTGCCTATTCAAAAATCGGGCGATCTACCTGGACAACGTCATCTTCGGACTTGCTTTTTTGTGCAGGGAGTCCTCGTAAATCTGCAAGGCCTTTTCCAACATCAAGAGTAATTCTTCCGGAATTTGCGTTGAATGAAAGTAAGGTACCGCCTCCGTTAATATCAGCCTTGTAATCTACAGGAGGGTTGATTTTTTCTTTTGTGAAGGCATTTACAAAACTGCCACTCGCTGTTTTGGCCTGGACAGTTGCTGCAGCATTTTTTGGCAGAGAAACAAAAATTGTACCGCTAGTTGAGGCTACGCTGGATTTTTTAGCAGGCATACCATTAAGCTCAAGGCCTATTGTTCCGCTTGTGGAAGAGATAGCAAAAGAATCTGCCATAAGTCCTTCTACAGAAATTCCGCCGCTTGTTGTTGTCATATCAAATTTTTGAGCAATAAGATCTTTAAGTTTTATGCTGCCGCTTGTAGAAGAAATGGCAGTAACTCCTGAATCGATAGAATTTACTTTAATTGCTCCGCTTGTTGTTTGAAGGACCAGATCCTTGGCCTTAATAGAATCAAGAAAAATTTTACCGCTACTTGCCTGAACAAGAGCTTTTGGAGAGTTTAAGCCTTCCATAATTATAGCTCCGCTGGAAGCAATAACCTTTGTCTGCTTTGCGGTAAGGAAACCTGTGTTAATGTTTCCACTTGATATTTCAATACTAATAGTTCCGCTTGAGATGTTGGAAGTTTCTTCAAGGGTCCCGCTCGAAAGATGAATCATTATATTTTCAAATTCTTTTTCAGAAGGAAGGTAAACGATTACAGTACAGTGTTTTGGACTTACCGGAAGTAAGAGGTTGTGCATTGGAACAGAATCAATAAAAAGCGTTGTATGTGAAAGTCTAACCTTTGGTGCAAACTTTTTTTTGTTGCAGTAAATTTCTACGATGATTGTGTCGCCGGAAGCTTTTTTAATCTGAAGGTTTTCCCAGGACATATTAAAATCAAGATTGTCGACTGATGAAGCTTTGTAGCTTGTTTCTCCTAAAAGCGGCGGAAGTGCAAACATGTGTGCTGCCGCAAGTAATGATAAGCTGAATGTGAGTAGTTCTTTTTTCATTATTTTCTCCAAAGGGTGTCCCTGAGCTTGTCGAAGGGACTATATAAAAGTATAACAAATTTAAAGAAAAGTTGTTACTTCATTATGAAAAATTGTATATATTATAAGTATGAAAAACAAAGAAAAAAACGAGCTTGCAGTATGCGGATTTGCTGCTGTAAAAAAGCTTGAAAAAAACCATCCTGAAAGAATTACTCGCCTGTATTTTACAGCTGATGTTGCGCCTAAGTTTGGAGGCCTTTGCAAAAAGCTTGCTAAGCAGCATGGAATATATAATCAAAAGCCTGCAGAAGAACTGGAAAAATTGTGCGGATCTGTTCACCATCAGGGTGTTGTTGCAATGATAGAAGCCCCTCAAATTATCCCTCTTGATTCTGATATTACCGACAGCTGGATTGCAAATGGCGAAAACGCTGTGCTTCTTGACCGCATAGGGAATGCAAATAATTTTGGAGCTATTGTGCGCAGCGCAGCTTTTTTTGGAATTAAGAATATTATTATTCCTTTGGATGAAGCTCAGGCCAGCATCACAACATCAAGTTATCGTGTGGCCGAAGGTGGCATGGAATATGTAAATATTTATAGTGTAAAGTCATCTGTAAGGCTTTTAGAAGCGTTGTCCCAAAAAGTACTACGCATTGGAACAGCCCTGGATGCCAAAAAATCAGTAAGTTTCCTGCGTGAGGCTGCTAAAAACTCTTCTAAAAAGCCGATTCTTGTGGTACTTGGCAACGAAGAGCAGGGAATAAGCGATGCCATAAAAAAGAACTGTGATGAACTTGTGATTATTCCTTGGGCAGGAATGAACGAAGGAGTAGAACAAAGCTCTGTTGACAGTCTGAATGTTGCTCAGGCTGCAAGTATTATTTTTTATGAAATGAATTAAAAAGGCAGGTAGTCAGTGCGAGCGAAGCGCGACAATCCAAAAATAAACTTTTTTCTTTTATTAATTTGTCTTTGTGGTTTTAAGGTATTTCCACAGGTGGCAGCAGGGCCTTATCCATCCTTAGAGCCTCTGTTTATGCCGCAAGAGGTTTTAGACAATCCTAACAATCCAAACCTTTCTGCCGACGAAGTTTTTAAACTTGCCCTTTTATTTTCTGAATGCCCCCTGGACTCATCAGAAGCCCTTCGCTGTCTTAATCAGTTTGAGGATATTAAGGCAAAGGTAACTTCTCCTTCTTTTATGGACCTTGGTCTGGAAGAACGTGGCCGTGCAGTTTTAAAATTTCTTTATGAAGAGTATCTTACTGCTTACAACCTTGATCAAACCCGAACAAATGTTGCCTTGCAGACAGGTCTTTACAATTGTGTTTCGTCTGCACTGCTTTACATGGCTGCGGCAAAAGCGGCTGGCTTAGATGTGCGTGGACAAAAAACAACAGAGCATGCTTTTTGCAGTATTTATGTGCCTGGCAGTAAATCAGGGCAGCTCAGAAAAATTGATGTTGAAACGACAAATCCTTATGGCTTTAATCCTGGTAGCCGCGAAGAAATAGAAAACGAAGATAAAATCAAAGGCTATTATGTGGTTCCAAAAAAATATTATGCCAACCGCCAGGAAGTAAGCGACAAAGCCTTTGCCGGATTGATTGCAGGAAATATTTGTTCTTATAGCATTGAACAGGATGATTATAAAAAAGCGGTGCCTTTGGGAGCTGCCCGATACGAGTTTGTGCGCCAGGAAAAAACTTCGGCCACCACGCAAATCCGCCGCGACTTTGATGTTCTTGCCGCAAATTATGTAAACACAGATGTTAGGGACGCTCTTGCTTTTGAAGAATATGTAAACTGGTATACAAGTTTTATAGACCGCTGGGGCATGACAGATTTTCTTCAAAAAGCCATGGATACAGCCTTGTATAATCTTCTGGTTTTGTGTTTTCAGGAAAAGGATTATCAGCAGGCTGCACAGTCTTTTGAAAAATATAAAAGTTATGTTACAGCAAAACAAATTGCAACTTGTCAGGAGCTTCTGGCAGATACATTTTTTTCTTCCACGCTGAAGGATTTGTCTGCTCAGGAACAAATTGATCTTATAAGTGAAACGCTTGCCCGCCCGGAAAATGCTCACGAGGCTTTTCAAAAACGAGGACAGCTTTACCTTGAAAATGCCTGGCTTGCAATTTTAAATGCCTGCATGAAAGCCCGCGATTATGAAAGAGGAATTTATATAGCAGAAGAGGGTCTTGCCCAGCTTCCAAAAAGTTCAAAAATAAGAACAATGCGCCAGAATTTTTATAGCAATGTCATAGCAATTATCCATAATAATTTTGCAGATGAGGCAAACAAGGGGAATTATAAAAGGGCTCGGGAAATTCTTGAAGAAGGGCTAGGTCAATTTCCTAATGATAAAACCTTAAAGTCGGATTTGTCGCTTTTGAATAAACGAACTTTGAATTGAGTTATAAAAAAAGGCGAGGAATGTCCCCGCCTTGTAAAAATTGATTTATAAGCAATTAGATTAATTCTTCCAGATCTAATTCACCGGCTACACAAGGAGTTGTAATTCCCCAGTTTTCAAGAACCTGTGGATGAACTTCGCCAAAGACTCCGGCCTGTTTTCCATTTACCATAAGAGCTGCCTGACGGCCAGGAATAAAGCGTGGGTCGTCACTTTCTACAACATTGTATTCGTGGTCAAGGAAGTATACTAAGCTTGAAACTTCGCTGGCCAGTGTGTTGAAGTTTGCGTTTGCAGCGGCTGTAAGGAAGCCTAAGTGCTGGCGTGTGATTGTACCTGTGTTTTCGTCTTCTTTAATGTAGGCAACTTTACCAATTTCAAAGATTTTATGAGGGTACATTGCGTTGGCGGAACCAGCTTCGGCACGGCAAAGGCTTGAAAGGATTTCCGGGCGGATAAACTGATAGTTTTCGCTCATAGGGTTAGCAATTTCGATTACTTTTGAACCGTCAATGCGCATATTATCTACGTAGTCCTTTTTAGAACCAACATAATTGAAGATCATTTCCTGATATCCAAGGCCTACCATCAAAGTTTTTGCCTTGCGGCTGAACTCTGTAAGCGGCAAAAGGCGTCCTACAGTAAAGTCCTGAGGTGTTCTTGGTTCAAAGGCGCTTACATTGCAGCCAATCATTACATCTTCAATAATATCTACTTCGTGAAGGAAGTCGTTGCGGTATGGAGCAGGAGAAAGGGTGATTTCTTCGCCATTAACTTCAACTGTACTACCCATACGGGTGAGGGCGTCGACAACCTTTGGCATATCAAAATCGCTTCCCAGCAGCTTGTTTACTGCAGCGAGTGTTGTCTTAGTTGTAGGCTGGAAATAGTAAGGAACCATAATGTCTTTACCAAGGCCTGTGTCATAAGGATGTTTTACAAGAATAGGTTTAATCTGGTAACCCTGATCTGCAAAGTCGCAGGCAACGATGTTAGCAGACAAAACAAGGTTTTCAATATTGTCGCCGGTAAGCTCTACCATAAGGTCTTTGTCGCCAACCTGAACAGCACCAAGAGTTGCAGAGTTGATGATTGGAGCCATAGAAAGAACTTCGTCCTTGGCATCGCTAAGGAGCGGGAACTTTTTCATGTCGGCAAGGATCCAGCCAAAATCTTTTCCCTTTGGATGGTCTGTAAGAATCTGGCGGCAGGTCATTGGGGCATCGCACTGGAGTGGAACAAAGCTTGTTTTATCCGGGTCAACAGCGTGATATTTTACCGGGAACTTAATCTGGTCTACGCGGTAAACACCCATAGAAATAGACTTGCGCTTGCGTCCAAAGTTCCAGGCCAGCTTTTCCTGAGTCTGGATAATATCCTTGAGCATTGGGTCGTCAATTGCCTTACCGGTAATCATAAAGGCAACCATGTAAGGACGAATATCTTTAAGCTCAGGGTCAACAGTTACAACGCGGTCGCCGTAATCATTGTTGCCGTGGTTGCTCATGAGCTTCATATAGTCAACAGTTTTTCCGCCTTCGTGAAGTTTAATCTGGCGTGCAACACCATTTGTAGACCAGAGGTCAGGGCGGTTTGTATCGTTCAATTCAATTTTTACAACGCGTTCGTTTTCCGGCTGGCTCATATCAGGCTTTTCATCAAGCTCGGCCTTTGCGCACGGGAGGATGTCTTCAAGAACATCATAAGTATATTTTTTTCCAATTGCTTCAAAAAAGAGTTTTTCGTTACATTCGATTTTAGGCATTTTTGCTTCCTTTAAATAAGCGGATGTATTTTGCCGCAGCAATTCCGCAGTATGAATATATTATTATAGAAAAAAACGGGGACTTGTTCAATTAAAAAAGAGATTCCCGGGTCAAGCCCGGGAATGACACCTATTAGCTTAGGAATGACAGAAGGTGGCTTGACCCGGCTATGACGATGAGGGTTATGGTTTTAGGATGATTTTTTCTAAAGTTACGCTAACGGCATCTTGTTGGCCTTGGAAGAAGATGGCTTCAAGTTTTTTTGTAGAATCAAGAGATACGGACAAGGTTCCAGAGCCTGATGAAAAAACTTCAGGAGTATTAGAAGTATTGGTCTTATCTGTATATGACAAATGGCATTGAACATTTCCAGTACAGGCTGAGTAAGTGATTACTACTGTCTTATAATCAGAAATAATCTTTTCACCAAACCAAATGTTTGCACCTTCCCATGCTTTACCAAAATACAAAATGTTATTAGTAAAAGAAGAATTAATACTTGAATCCCAAACGCCTAATCCATCAAGCGAAACTTCTTCCGGCTCAATCTCTGTTGGGGAGCCTGCATTTTCATTCCCTTTTTTCCAGGCATTAATAATGGTTTCAACATATTTTTTGCTATCTTCTGTTTCGAACATTTTACAGTTTTTTCTGTCAACGGTGGCCATTCCATCTTCTCCACCACAATCCCAGTTTATAAAAGGCATGGTGTATTTTCCGGCCTGTTCTGCAAAAAATGAGAAGCATTTTAATCTATCTTCAAAGGTAACTTTATAATCCGAAATATAAACGGACTTTTGGAGCTCGTCATTATATTCAGAAGCTTTTCTTGCTGCTCCACATTCTCCAATTACAACAGGAATACCCTTTGAAACAAATTTAGAATAAAGGCTTCTTGTATTATAAGTAATTTCATTTTGGGTATTAGAATCAAAATGATGAGAGCCGTGGCCTGTACCACCAGAATCAAGCGGATACATATGACCTGTTACAATGAGTCTATCTGATGCAGAATCTTCTGGAAGTTTAAAACCATCCTTAAGGGCTTCATTAATTCCGGTACCCATTGCAGGAACCATTACGAAGCGGTTTGCATTATTACCGCCACTTGAACGGATTGTATCAAGTATAAGCTGATTATATTTATTTACAAGAGCGACTTCGCCTTTACAAATATCACAAGTGTCGGGTTGAGTATTCCAACAATGTTCATGAGCAGTATCACGAGGTTCATTCATTGTTTCAAAAATCAAATGTTCATCATAACTATTATTGAAGGTTTGACTAATCTGTTCCCAAATAGCTTTAAGAAAGGCCTTAGATTCTGCTTCATCCTCAGGACGAACAATATAACCTTCGCATTTTTTTAATGGCGTAGACATTTTGTCATGAACAGAGTGATGTTCATTGAGGATTACATAGTAACCGGCGTCATAGGCCCAGTCGACAATCTGTTTTACTCGAGCCATCCACTTTGAATCAATTGTATAATTTGTGTCTGTTAAGTGATTGCACCAGGTTACAGGAATACGAATTGTTTTATAGCCATTTTTAATTCCAGTTTCAATTATTGCTTTTGTTGTTTCTACTTCGCCCCAGCATGTTTCTGAATCCAAACCCTGATTAAAAGGATAAACTTTTGATGCATCAGACCGGGCATCCAGTGTATTTCCCAGGTTCCATCCGCATTCCATGGCTTTTGCAAGCTTCATGGCGGTGAGGGTATTATCAAGTTCAACAGGATCCTTTGGTTCAACTGGGGTGTATGGTTCTTGTGAAGATCTATCAGGATTTGCACTGCCTCCACAGTTAATTACAGAAAGTGATAATACTAATATTAAATATAAGAAATAGCTTTTTAGTTTCATAAGTCCTCCTCAGGCGGGTTAATTATAGCATAGTTACTTGTATTTACAAGAAATTATCATGGTTTATGCTTCTTTTTATATTCGATAGGCGAAAGCTTAAAAAAATCCTTAAACACAACGCTGAACTTGCTCTGACTTTCATAACCAACCTCCTGTGCAATTTGATTTACAGGCATTTGTGTTTGAACCAGGAGTTCTGCGGCTTTTTCCATGCGATGTTCTTTTATGTGGGCTGCAATGGAGTTTCCGTAAACGTCTTTGAAAACTGTTTTTAGAGTTGTTGCATTCATTGCAAAGGTTTTCGAAAGTTCTTCGATTGTAATTCGCTTTGAAAGATTTTGAGTCAGATAATCGTGGACCTTTTTAATTTTTTCAACCTGATTTTCAAGGTAATCGGAATTTTCATTTATTTCATGATTGCTGTCAAAGTCGGGGCAATTTATGGACATGAGTTTTTCAATAATAGAATGAAGGGCCTGATTTTTTGCATTTGCAGAAACTGTATAAAAAACTTCACGTTCATCGCGGTAACTTTCTATTAATCCGGATTCGCGCAGGATTTTAAGATGATGAGAGACAGCGGGATTTGACATTGATAAAGCCTGGGCAATATTTATAACGCATTCTTTTGAGTGGCAGAGCAGCCAGAAGATTTTTAAACGGGAAGAATCGGCAAGCAGCGAAAAAATATCTGCAACTGTTTGAAAATCTTGGTGGTGAGAAATCTGATTTTTTAAAAAATCATGCTTGAAATATTCCTGATGTGCGTGAAGATGTTTTATTTCCAATTTTTGCCTCCTTAAAGCTCCAAAAGGGGCGGATTTTTTCCAAAAAGAAATTTTTTTATTCCAAAAAGAAATACTTTTGGTAAAAAACTTGTGAAAGTTCATTTTCAATTATATTATATTCTTAAGATTAAACAAGCGTTTAATTTAAAAGAAAGATTGGCGGGTCAAGCCCGACAATGACAATGTGGTCCCTGAGCCTGTCGAAGGGCCAAGATGGAGTGACTTATGAAAAAATCATACACTATCGAAGTAGACTGTGCAAACTGCGCAAATCTTATGGAAGAAGCAACTAAAAAAACAGAAGGAGTTGCCACAGCAGTTGTAAACTTTATGACTCAGAAAATGGAAGTTGAGTTTGCAGAAGGGGCAGATGAAAAATCGGTTATGAAGGCTGTTCTTAAGGCCTGCAAAAAGGTTGAACCAGACTGCGAAATAGAATTATGACAAAAAAACAAAAAAAAGCTTTACGGCGCATAATCATTGCGGCTCTTGGGCTCATTCTTATTAATGTAATTTCACGTTTTCTTTTAATTGAAGGAAAGGCATTTGGAGAGCTTCTTTTTGGCATTCCGCTTGCTGCTATTTATATAGCAATTTACATTGTAATTGGCGGCGACATTCTTAAAAAAGCATTTCAGGGTATGCGAAACCGCCGGCTTTTTGATGAAAACTTTTTAATGGCAGTTGCAACTCTTGGAGCCTTTGCCCTTGCAATTTACGAGCGTTCCGGTGACTACAACGAAGCAATTGCCGTAATGCTTTTTTATCAGATTGGAGAATTTTTTCAAAGCTATGCAGTTGGTAAAAGCCGAAAGAATATTGCACAGCTTATGGATATCCGCCCGGATTATGCCAACATTGAAAAAGACGGAAAACTTGAACAGGTTAGTCCAGATACCGTAGAAATTGGAAGTATAATTGTTGTTCAGCCCGGAGAAAAAGTTCCTCTTGATGGAATTGTTGTTGAAGGAAGCTCAAGCCTGAATACAAGCGCGCTCACCGGCGAAAGCATTCCGCGTGAAGTTAGTGCTGATGACGAAATTATAAGTGGCAGTATTAATCTTACCGGCCTGCTTAAAGTAAAAACGACAAAAGCCTTTGGTGAATCTACCGTTTCAAAAATCCTGGAGCTTGTAGAAAATGCAAGTTCGCGAAAATCAAAATCAGAAGAGTTTATTTCTAAGTTTGCCCGCATTTATACACCGGCTGTTGTTTACAGTGCCCTTGCTCTTGCAATTCTTCCACCTCTTGTACGCATTATTTTTATGCAGGCCTCGGGCGACTGGCATACCTGGATTTACAGAGCTTTGACCTTCCTTGTAATAAGCTGTCCGTGTGCGCTTGTAATAAGTATTCCTCTTAGTTTTTTTGCGGGGCTCGGAGGGGCAAGTAAGGAAGGTGTTTTAATTAAAGGTTCAAATTATCTGGAAACACTTTCGAAAACAAAAATCGTTGTATTTGATAAAACCGGAACTTTAACAAAAGGCGTTTTTGAAGTTGTTGGAGTTCATCACAATGAGTTGGAAAATGAAAAGCTTTTGGAATATGCGGCGCTTGCAGAATGTGCGTCTTCGCATCCAATAAGTAAAAGCCTGCTGACTGCTCATGGAAAAGAAATTGACCGTAGTCGTGTAAGCAATATTGAAGAAATCAGCGGACACGGAATTACAGCTGTAGTTGATGGAAAAAAGCTTGCAGTTGGAAATTCAAAACTCATGGAAAAGCTTGGTGTTGAATATCATAACTGCCACAAGGTTGGAACAATTATTCATATTGCAATAGACGGCAAGTACGCAGGACACATTGTAATTTCTGATGTTGAAAAACCTAATTCAATTATTGCAATTAAAGAGCTTAAAAAAGCTGGTGTGGAAAAAACTGTAATGCTCACAGGCGATGCTCAAAGGGTTGCCCAGAGTGTTGCTGCAGATCTTGGTATTGATGAATATCATTCTGAACTGCTGCCTGCAGATAAAGTTACAGAAGTTGAAAAACTGATTTCCGCAAAAGCAAAAAATTCTGTTCTTGCTTTTGTGGGCGACGGCATAAACGACGCACCTGTTCTTTCCCGTGCAGACATTGGAATTGCAATGGGAGCCATGGGTTCCGATGCCGCAATTGAAGCTGCCGATGTTGTTCTCATGGATGATGATCCGCTTAAGATTTCAAAGGCAATAAAAATCTCGCGAAAATGTATAGGCATAGTTTATCAGAATATCTGGTTTGCACTTATTATAAAGTTTGCATGTCTTGCACTTGGTGCGTTAGGCATTGCTAACATGTGGCTGGCAATTTTTGCAGATGTTGGTGTTATGGTGATAGCGGTGCTTAATGCTATACGTGCGCTGAATGTCAAAAGAATATAGCGTGGGGATAAAAAAGGATAGATTGTTTATATTAATGGAAATATTAATACTATAATTAATTTCATTATTCTAATGTCAAAGAATCTATAGTTTCATTTATATATTTTCTCAAACTTTTTGTAATCTCATCTTTTACAGACAATTTTATTTCATTTTTTTTCTCAAAATCAATTGCGAGAGGAAGAAATAACCTATAGATATCTATATCAAGAGCTTTTGTAATTTGAGCTAAAGTTTTTTCGCTCGGCCAAGAACGATTCAGTTCTATATTTTTAATCATAGCTTCCGACATATCACATTGAACCGCAAGATCAAACTGCGTAAGCTTGCGAGATTTTCGGATTTTTCTGAGATTTTCTGCAACCCTTATCCGGATTTCTTCACTTTCCATAATTACATTGTAAGATCTTTATATGATTTATAGTGTATTAATAGTCGCTAATATTAAAAAAAATAGATTGTGAATATCTTATATATGGATTATAATTATCTTAATGTAATGAAATGTATACTTATGATACACATTTGCAAGGGTTTCAGAATATGAAATTATAATATAATAATATGAGGTGTAGTTTATGAAACAATTATTCAAGCTTTTTATTTTAATTTTTGGAATATCCTTAGTAGTTAGTTTTATTTCGTGCAAGACAGATGTTAAGACAGAGTATGTGGATAAAATATACGTTGCTGCAGTTTCTTTTACTGTGGAAGCAACAAACATGCAAGATACTCTTTCTGTAACAATGTTAACAGCAACTGAAGATGCAGAAATATATTTCACGACAAATGGGTCTACACCAACTGCGGAGGCTACTAAATACACAGAAGCTGTTCTTGTAAGTACAGACACAACATTTAAAGCTGTGGCAACCAAAGATGGTATTGAAAACAGCCCTGTTTCTACGGCTGTAATTTCAATCAAAAGAAAAACTGTTGAGGTAGAGGTTGAAAAGACCGTTGAAGTTGAGAAATGTGTTGAAGTTCCTGTAGAAGTCGAAAAAATTGTTTATTCTTCTGCAATTTCAGAAACAGGAACTTATACTGTATATCATCTTCAGCAGAAAAAAAGCGGTGGGAAAGCTTTTGCAGATTATGTTGTTTGCAAAATTGAAAACAGTAAGTCAGTAGAAAAAGGTGCAACACTTGATAACCTTAAAAAAACATATGCAGGCTTTACTCCAAAAAGTCTTGCTCAAAACGAAACAGCGATTTATATTTTTTATGACAGAAACACAATTGAATATACATTTACCTCTGGAACAGAAGGAAAATTTAATGACGAAACAACAAGCAAGGTTGTAAAAGGTCTTTTTGGCGCAAATTATGCAAAACCAATTTCACCAACATCCGAAGATTACTATTTTGTAAAATGGCAGGATGCAGAAGGAACTGGTGCGCCAAAAACCTTTGGTGCAGAATCGAAAACTTTTACAGCCGTTTGGAAAGATAAGAGTACCGGCGGCGAAGTAATACCTGAAGGCTTTGTAAAAGTAACAGGCACAACAATCAATGGAGATGAAATCTGGACACCTATGTCATATGTTTTTTTAAGTGGCAGAAGTCTTACAATTCCAGATTTAATAGTATGTGACCACGAAGTAACAAGAGGCGAATACAAAACAGTTGTGGGAACAGACCCTAGTACTGCATCTGCTTATGACGAGGACGGAAACCAGAGTACTGGAGACGATGTTTCAAACAATCCTGTAAACTATTTAAACTCGTACAGCGCAATTGTTTATTGTAATAAACTTTCTATAGCTGAAAATCTTACACCTTGTTATACAATTTCTAATTCTATAGATCCAGATACCTGGGGAACTGTTCCAACTTCAGATAACAGTATCTGGAATGCAGCAACTTGCGATTTTGAAGCAGACGGTTATCGTTTACCAACCGAAGCAGAATGGGAATGGTTTGCCCGAGGAGGAGAAAATTACACATACGCTGGAAGCAATACTGTTGATAATGTTGCATGGTATTCAGGCACTACAAATTGGACCGGAACCCGTGATGTAAAGACAAAGAGTGCAAACGCATACGGCCTTTACAATATAAGTGGAAATGTATGGGAATGGTGCTGGGACTGGGATGGAAGTATAAGTTCAACGACGCCTGCCTCTGGTGTTGTTTCGGGTTCTCGTCGAGTTCTGCGTGGTGGGTCTTGGGATTTTGACGATGAAAGTAGTGCCGTCTCATATCGGTGGTTCAACGCTCCCCCGGATTACCGCGACGATAGCTTTGGCTTCCGTGTTGTGCGTACCAGTCCTTTTTAATAGCCGCAAATTATAAATGCGGTGTTATTGCATTGGGATCAGTATAGAAAATTCTTATACTACTAGTACAAAAAACTGATTTCTGATATTATATGGTTTCAGTATGAATACTGAAGGTTGTTTAGACATTACAATTCTCGATATGAAAACCACTGTTCATACTATTTTTATTTGGTGATTTCTAAGGCGAAATTCTTTTAAGGATTTCGCCTTTTTTTTAAGTACGTCATTGCGAACCCCGTAGGGGTGAAGCAATCCACAGCGAAGAAGGCATTTTTGTATATGGATTGCCACGCTTCGCTCGCAATGACGAGGCGGGGGCGTTACGGGGGTGTCCCCCGTTAGAAGGGGTAGCGAGCAACGAAGTGCGAGCGAGGGGAAGACATTCCCCTCCTTTGAATCCTTTGAGAGGTGGTTTCGACAGGCTCAACCACCACGGGTTATTTTGGTTATTATAGGAGTGTAAACATATATGAAAAGAACAGACATCAACAAAGTTTTGATTATTGGTTCGGGACCGATTGTTATTGGACAGGCCTGCGAATTTGACTATTCGGGAACTCAGGCTTGTAAGGCCCTGCGTGAAAACGGCTACAAGATTGTACTTGTAAACTCAAACCCTGCTACTATTATGACCGACCCGGTTATGGCAGATGCTACTTATATTGAACCGCTTAATGTTGAGCGTCTTTCTCAGATTATCGAAAAGGAACGTCCTGATGCTCTGCTTCCTAACCTTGGTGGACAGACTGGTTTGAACATGGCTATGGAATTGAACAAGGCCGGCGTTCTTGATAAATACGGCGTTCAGGTTATTGGTGTAAACCTTGATGCTATTGAACGCGGTGAGGACCGTGAGATTTTCAAAGAGACAATGAAGGGGCTTGGAATTGATACTCCTCGCTCGGGAATCTGTCACACTGTAGAAGGTGCTGAAAAGATTGCTGAAGAAATAGGCTTCCCACTGGTTGTTCGTCCTGCTTATACAATGGGTGGTCAGGGTGGCGGTTTCTGCTACAATGTTGAAGAGCTGCGCACAATTGTTGCCAACGGTCTGGATCTTTCTATGACCCATCAGTGTTTGATTGAAGAGTCTATCCTGGGTTGGGAAGAGCTTGAAGTTGAAGTTGTCCGCGACGCCAAGAACCAGATGATTGCAATCTGTTTTATCGAAAATATTGATGCTGTTGGTGTTCATACCGGCGACTCTTTCTGTTCTGCTCCTTTTATGACTATTGATAAGGAACTTGAAGAAAGACTTAAGAGAGACGCATTTAAGATTGTTGAATCTATCGGCGTTATCGGTGGTACTAACGTTCAGTTTGCACATAATCCTAAGACCGGCCGCGTTGTTATTATTGAGATTAACCCACGTACTAGCCGTTCTTCTGCTTTGGCTTCGAAGGCTACAGGTTTCCCTATCGCGCTGATTTCTGCAAAATTGGCCAGCGGTATGACACTCGACGAAATTCCATACTGGCGTGACGGTACTTTGGAAAAATATACTCCGGGTGGAGCTCCTG
>CAMNDY010000045.1 GCA_946535985.1 uncultured Treponema sp.
TGTAATAGACTCAGGCTTTCATAACGCTTCAAGCATTTACGGCCCTTCGACAAGCGAATAAAAAAAAACTGGCACAGAGGTTGCAGTCTGTGCCAGTAAAAAAAACCGGATGGAGTCTTTTTTGAATTATGAAAAAAAAGTTACGCTTTTTTTGAAGCCTTTTTCTGTTTTGAAACAACGTCAAAGATTACAGCAGCAAGAAGTACAGAACCTTTAACTGCACGCTGCCAGTTCATGTCTACACCAAGAATAGACATACCGTTGTTCAATACACCCATGAAGATAGCACCAATTACGGCGCCACCTACAGTACCAGTTCCACCATAAGCAGAAGCACCACCAATAAAGCAGGAAGCGATAGCATCCATTTCGTAGTTCTGTCCGGCAGTTGGCTGAGCAGAGTTCATACGAGCAATTGTTACAAGAGCTGCAACTGCAGAAATGAAGCCCATATTTGTATAAGCAAAGAACATTACATTCTTTGTGTTTACACCAGAAAGGCGGGCAGCCTTTTCGTTACCACCAATTGCATAGAGGTAGCGGCCTGGAACAGTGTTCTGTGTGAAGTATGAATAAATTGCAATGATTACACCAAGAAGAATCAATACAACAGGAAGACCACGGTCGCGGGCAAGGAACTGACCAATAATAAAGATTACTATAGAAAGAACTACAAGCTTTGCAATGAAAGAACCGCGTGAAGGTACAGTATAGTTTTTCTTAATCTTGTTGCGGCGGCTTACAATTTCCATTGTTACATAAGCAAGAATTGCAATAAGAGTTACAATGAGGGTAATCATAAGAATATACTTATCAACCCATTCATCAAAAATTTCAATATCACCAAACTTTTCATAGGTAGCATCGCTGGTAGCAGGAAGATAGCTTTCAAAAAGTCTAAGGTATTTTTCCGGGAATGGAGCGATTGGACGACCATCAAGTACGATAGTTGCAACACCACGCCACAAGAGCATACCGGCAAGAGTTGTAATGAAAGGTGGAATGTGAATGTAAGCAATAAAGAAGCCGTGGAAAGCACCAATTGCTGTACCAATAATAAGACAGGCAAGAACAGCAATCCAGATTGGCCAGCCCCAGTTTACAATGAAGACACCTGCAAGAGCACCAACAAGGGCTACTACAGAACCAACAGACAAATCGATGTTACCACCGGTAAGGATACAAAGCAGCATACCTGTTGCAAGAATTGCTACATAAGCATTCTGACGGATGATGTTTGTTACGTTAGCTGGTGCAAAAAGCGAACCATGTCCTGTGATTCTGATTAAGATTTCAAACAGAATCATTACGCCAACAAGTACAAAAAGCATTGTGTTGCTTTTGAGTACTGCTTTTAATGTATTAGAAACTTTAACTTTGTTTTCACTCATTTTTTTTACTCCTGTGTGTTCTCTGTATTAAGATCTAAGGTTTTTCCAGAATTGATAATCTCGGTCATGATTTTTTCCTGGGTGGCTTCTTTTCCATCCATTTCGGCAATCATTCTACCTTCGTTCATAACGTAGATGCGGTCTGCCATACCCAAAAGCTCAGGCATTTCGGAAGAAATCATAATTACAGATTTTCCTTCTGCAACCATCTTGTTGATGATACAGTAGATTTCGTACTTGGCACCAACGTCAATACCGCGGGTTGGTTCATCAAGAATGAGGATGTCTGGCTCGGCAAAAAGCCATTTTCCTACAAGAACCTTCTGCATGTTTCCACCAGAAAGGTTTCCTACATCTTCCATAACCGATGCACATTTTGTATGCATTTCTTTTGCCATTTCTTCTGAGTACTGACGTTCCTTATCAAAATCAAGAATGTAGTGCTTAGAAATTTTTTCCGGCTTGGCAGCGGTAGTGTTCTTGCAGATTGATTCTGTAAGAATTAAACCGTTACCCTTACGGTCTTCGGTTACGTAGGCAAGACCTGCTTTAATAGCAGATTTTACATTCGGGAAGAAAACTTCCTTTCCGTTCATATATATGTGCCCGTGGATATTTGCTCCATAGGAATGACCAAAGATACTCATGCTAAGTTCTGTTCGTCCGGCACCCATAAGACCTGCAATACCAAGAACTTCGCCCTTGCGCAGGTTAAAGTTGATATGGTCGCAAACCTTAATTCCGTCGAATACCGGATGGTCTACACACCAGTCTTTAACTTCAAAACATACTTCGCCTACATGAGATTCTCTTTTTGGGAATCGGTCTGTAATGCTTCTACCAACCATGGCAGAAATAATCATATCTTCGGTAAAGTTATCTTTCTTTTTATCAAGTGTTGTGATTGTCTGTCCGTCGCGGATAACAGTAATTCTATCTGCAACATAAGAAACTTCGTTAAGTTTGTGGGAAATGATAATAGAAGTCATTCCCTGCTTTTTAAATTCAAGAAGCAGATCAAGAAGATGCTTTGCTTCTGTATCATTCAAAGAAGCGGTAGGTTCGTCAAGAATGAGCAGGCGTACGTTTTTACCAAGAGCCTTGGCAATTTCTACAAGCTGCTGCTTACCAACACCAATATCCTTAATAAGTGTTTTAGACGAATCTTTAAGTCCTACTGTTCTTAAAAGCTCATCGGCTTTGTCAAAAGTTTCGGACCAGTTTATTTTTGCTTTATGTCCCCTTTCGTTTCCGAGGAACATGTTTTCACCAATTGTCAAAAGAGGAACGAGAGCAAGCTCCTGATGAATAATTACAATACCTTTTGCTTCACTGTCCCTAATTGTCTGAAATTTACAGATTTCGCCGTCATAAACGATGTCGCCATCGTATGTTCCGTATGGATAAATACCACTAAGAACATTCATCAAAGTTGATTTTCCAGCACCGTTTTCGCCACAAATTGCGTGAATCTCACCTTCTTCTACGGTAAGGTTTACGTTATCAAGCGCCTTTACACCTGGAAAGACCTTGGTGATATTTTTCATTTCCAATAATGTTTTAGCCATTGGAATCCCTCTTTCAAAAAATAATTGTTTTTTTTTAATAAAAAGGGGGCGGCGATTATTAAAGGCCGCCCCCCTGAATCAAACAGTCAGATTAAACTATTTGAGTTCTGATTCTTTGTAGTATCCAGAATCGATGAGCAAAGCTTTGTAGTTGTTGATATCACCGAATACTGGGTCACAAAGGAATGAAGGAACAACTTTTACATTGTTGTTGTATGTCTTTGTATCATTTACTGGAGCTGATTTTCCAGAAAGGATAGCTTCTACCATTTCTACTACTTTTGAAGCAAGTGTACGAGTATCCTTGAAGATAGACATTGACTGATATCCCTTAAGCATGTTCTTAACAGCTACGATATCGCAGTCCTGTCCTGTGATTACAGGGAAGTTAGAAGCATCATATCCGGCAGAAAGAAGAGCGTTTGTTACACCGTTAGCTGTAGAGTCGTTAGAGCAGTATACAGCATCAAGCTTCTGTCCCTTAGGGCTGTACTTGTTAGATGTAATGAGGTTTTCCATTCTCTTCTGAGCTTCTTCTGTAGACCAGTTCAATGTAGCACACTGAGCTTTAGCTGTCTGTCCAGAAGGACATACGATTACGCCAGAGTCGATGTAAGGTGTAAGAACATCCATAGCTCCTCCGAAGAAGAAGTTGATGTTGTTGTCACCTGGGTCACCTGTGAAGAATTCCATGTAAACTGGATCTGAAGCAGAGCGGCTCTTGAGTCCGAGCTTGTCAACAAGGTAGTCACCCTGGAGTGTACCTACTTTGTAGTTATCGAATGTTGCATAATATGTTACTGCATCTGTGTCCATAATAAGACGGTCATAAGCAATAACCTGAATCTTCTTTTTCTTAGCTGTTGCAAGAACGTTAGAAAGTGAAGAACCATCGATAGCAGCGATTACGAGAACTTTACATTTTCCTGTAATCATGTTTTCGAGCTGTGATATCTGTGTTGGGATATCATTAGCAGCGTACTGAAGGTCTACCTGATAACCAGCCTTTTCAAGGTCAGCTTTCATGTTAGCACCATCCTGGTTCCAGCGCTGTAAGTCTTTTGTAGGCATTGAAACACCTACTTTTGCCTTTTTAGCGGCGAATGCTGCAGTTGACAATGTTGCAACTGCCAAAAGAATTGCTACAATTTTTTTCATTTGTAAAAACTCCTAATTTTTTTTATATAAGGCCAACGACCCTTTACCTAGAGAGTATAGAATATACAAGGGGGAAAAATTCAGCGATGTTCTTAAAATTCTTGTTATTTTCTTATTTACACTAGTATGCAAGTGGGATTTTTTTAAGCAAATCTGTATTTTTTTGGTGTAAAATTTGTGCTAAAACGGATGAATCATATAGAAAAATATATGCGCACCAATTGTATTAATTATAAAAATAGCTACCGGTTGCCCCGGCAAATTTGCAAAACCGCGGGTTCACCCGCTATGCGCTACAGTGCCTTGTAATTATGTACGTGGCCGCCTTGCGGCCGCACTGTAGAGCATTTTTGAAATTTGCCGGGGCTCCCTACCGCTATTTTTATAATGCCTGTTGATATGGGCGCGCATATATTTTTCATATGGATTCCAGAATACGCAAATTGTCGCCATATTTACCAATTTTTCAAACTCGTGTTATAATACAGGTATGCTTAAAGAAGAATTATACTGGGAAATTTATGAACGATACGGGTTTGTTACACGGGCTCGGAATTGTTTTTTATATACTCATAAAGGGGTCAGGCTTACTGATTTGTTCCAGGAGAATGGTAGAGCGATCTTGGGGTGGGATGGTAAAAATGGAACGACCTTTTTTAAGAATATGCTTAGTAAAGGATTAACTGGGGGATTCATCTGTGAAGATTCTCCTCGGATAGATAAGGCGGTTTCGGAATTAATTGGGAAAAATTGTGGGGTTTCTTTCTATATTAATAAGGCGGAGGCGGTAAAAGTTGCTGTTTCTGCTGGGGCTCGCAATATTGTAGCTTATAAACCTTGGAATAAGGAGCAGGAAGATCTTAGTGCTGCGGATGCGGTTGTTATAATTCCGCCGTTTCCTTGGGGGGAAGATCTTGTGATTCTGGCGCTCCCCGATCGCACTGCACACCAAGGACTCACAATTCCATTTGCCCTGCAGACTGCACTCACACGCGCAATTTATAATCTTATTGCAGAACTTCCACTCAGGCAGGAAAAGAACTGGTTTATTTATGACACAATCCTTACAAAATACTGGGAAAGAAAAGGACCTTATTTATATCCTAAAATTACCGAAAATAAATATGATGATTTTGTAAAGCATTGCCTTGACTGTTCAATTGTAATTAATCCTTCTTACAAGGAACCTTCAATTATTCCTTTTGGTGCAGACAAAGGTGTGTTTACAAAGCTTAAAAACAATCCGTTTGAGGAAAAATGATGAATCACGAGATAGTTTTATTTATAATCAAGCTTATTCTTGGCGGAATTGCAGCATTTTTAGCAATTTTTGTAATGTCAAAAACACGCGACGCATCCTGGACCTTTTTAGTTGCAGGATTTTTATTCAGCTATGCAAGTCTAGTAATTGAACTCATGGCCGAGCTTGGCATTTTTGATTTACAAGCCATTCTGATCGGAGGCTTCCCGCTCATTCCACTCCTCTGTGCAATAATCCCAAGTGCAATGTTCATAACAGCATTTATAATCAGGCTTTGCAAAAAGTCCTAAGGCGGAATAAATGACACAACTTGACGAATACTGGAATAAATTCTTACAGGCCTCCACCCTTCCCCCTGAAACCAAGTGTGCAGGAGATTTATTTTTTGAAGCAAAAGGTTTTGTAAGCGATCAGATGAATGCCCTTGTAATTTCGGGACAAAAAACTGCATTCTTTTCCAGCTATGCAACCTTTGCAATAGACGGCGAACCTCTGCCTGTAAGCGGAGAACTTTATATAGTAGTAGACCGTGCACAAAATCCCCTTTGTGTAATTGAACTTCAAAGCGTAAACATTCTTCCATTTAATGAAGTAACCTGGGAAATGGCCCAGAAAGAAGGCGAAGACGAAAATCTTCAAGTCTGGCGGGAAAAAAAGCAGGAATATCTTGAAGAAGAAGGCAGCGTCCTGGGATTTGATTTTGCACCGGATATTAAACTGGTATATCAAACTTTTAAAGTTGTATATAAATAAGGTGGTTTCGACAAGCTCAACCACCACATTCAGGAGGAAAAAATGGGAAAAGCAAATAACTTTTCAATTGGAAGACTTCTTCTGCAGATTGCAGTTGGAGCAATGCTTGCAGTAGCAGGAATCTGGGCACTTCAGGGCGGCGGAGACGAAGGCGTTACAGCAATCAGAAAACTCATTGATGCAAAAAACGTAGAATCAATTCTTTGCATTGCCTTTGGAATTATTGAGCTTATTGCAGGTATTTTCCTTATTCTTGCCTTGTTCCTTGGAGACAAACTTGGAAGCTTAAGCAAGATTCTTATGTTAATCATTATGATTGTATGGATTATTGCAATTGTTCTGATTGATTTCTTTGGTAGCGGAAGCCTTTTTGATCACGGTTCACACTGGAACTTTTTAAAATGGCTTTATAACTTTGCATATCATTTAATTGTTCTTGGTGCAATTATAGTACTTCAGAACTAATATTGGCCGAAAACAAGGGGGACTTTTGATGAAAAAATCACTTATACTTGCATTTTTGATGATGTTTGCCACAGGGCTCGCATTTTCAAGCAGCAGTTTTTTTACAACAGAAGTTTCCCTTGGAACAGGCATTTCAATTTACGATTCTAACGGCGACAGTCTTAGAAAAGACCTTCTCAGCCAGAAGGATTATAAAAGAATAGTTGCAGGACTCACACTTGATACAAATCTTAATATTTCAGATCCGCTCAAAATCATGTTTGGAGCCGAAGCCTTCAGCGACTTTTTATGGAACTCTCCTCAATATTACAACAGCCTCGATTACGCCTTTTTTACAGGCATCAAAGTTTTTCCAAACAAAACCGGATTAAACATTTCTATTTCATACGTTCTTGGAAACAGGGCGGATTTTTTCACACAGACAGTCGAAGTTCAGTCTGATGAAGTTGATGAAGAAGGAAATCCGGTTTTAAATGAAGACGGAAGCCCGGTAACCAAAGATGAACTTCAAAAATCAAATGATACAAAAGCCTGGGGCAATGGTTTTAGAATTGCAATTCAATATGATTTTATGATGAACAAAGCAACAAAAATTAAACCGGTCGTAGGCGGCTACTACAGATGTCTTCCGCGCGGCAACTACAACCGCGATCACATTCTTTGCATTTATGGTGGAATAAGATTCTAAAAAAAGGCTTCCCAAAAGGAAGCCTTTCTATTTTATCTTGCATATTCAATAATTCGTGTTTCTCGAATCATTGTAAGACGAATGCGGCCCGGATAACGCAGGTCGGTTTCGATCTGTTTTGCAATATTTCTTGCAAGCTCCTTAACTTCTCCGTCAGGAACCTTTTCATTATTAACAAGAATGCGCAGCTCGCGTCCAGCCTGAATAGCGTATGCCTTTTCAACTCCATTAAAGCCTTCGGCAATTGCTTCAAGATTTTCAAGACGTTTAACGTAATTGTCAATTGTTTCTCGGCGGGCACCAGGTCTCGAAGCCGAAATTGCATCTGCAATCTGAACTATTATAGCTTCAATACTTGTTGCTTCAACGTCGTTATGGTGGGCGGCAATTGCATTAATAACAGCGGCATTTTCACCCATTTTGCGGGCCATTTCGGCACCAACTTCTGCGTGGTTCTGGTCGCTGTCGTTTTCGGCACCCTTACCAATATCGTGGAGAATTGCAGCACGTTTAGCAAGCTCTCTGTCTGCACCAATTTCTGCAGCAATCATGCTTGCGGCCATTGCAACTTCCTTTGAGTGGGTAAGAACATTCTGACCATAGCTTGTACGGAAGTAAAGGCGTCCGAGAGCGCGAATACCATCTGTACTCATATTGTGAATGCCAAGGTCAAACAAGGCCTTTTCACCTTCTTCGTAAATCTTGTTCTGTACTTCGTGAGTAACCTTCTGAACAATTTCTTCAATGCGGGCCGGATGAATACGTCCATCAGAAATAAGACGTTCAAGCGATTCCTTTGCAATTTCCTTACGAACAGGGTCAAAACAAGAAATTACAACTGCTTCCGGAGTATCATCAATGATGATATCTACACCTGTAAGAGTTTCGAGCGTACGGATATTGCGTCCTTCACGACCAATAATACGTCCCTTCATTTCATCGCTAGGTAATGAAACTGTAGTTACAGTAATATCGCTTGTTGTTTCAGGTGCAATACGCTGAATTGTTGTGATAAGTACGTCTTTTGCTTTTTTCTCGGCTGTAAGTTGTGCTTCCTGCTCAATCTTATTGATGAGGGCCTGTGCATCGTGACGGGCTTCGTTCTCAAGATTTTTAATAATAAGATCTTTTGCTTCCTGTGCAGACAAACCTGAAATTTTTTCAAGTTCCGATCTGTACATCTCTTCCTGTTTTGAAACGAACTCCTCTCTTTTTGCCATTGCAGCAATCTGATTAGCAAGTTCCTTTTCCTGTTTTTCAAATTGGGCAGCACGTTCTTCTAAAAGTTCTTCTTTCTTATTTAAACGTGCTTCATAGCGCTGAACCTCAGCACGGCGCTCCCGATTCTCTCTTTCCTGCTGATTTCTTTCCCGAATGAGCTCATCTTTTGCATTTAACAAAATTTCTTTTTTCTGTGCTTCAGCTTCTCTGATTGCGTCCTGTTTTACACGTTCTGCCTTTTGCTCTGAAGCAGATAATTGAAATCTGGCATACAGCCAGCGAATAATCCATCCAAGAACAATTCCAACAACAGGGAGAATTATAAACCAAATCCAAGTTGGCATATACTTCACCTCTATTATATAACATTTAGAATAGTTCACTTTCAATTGTAAAGCAAAAAAGATTATCTGTCAAACTGAATTTTCAAAGTACAAGGGCCTTTTACATACTGAAATTCTTACCCAGATAAACTTCGCGGGCAACTTCGCTGGCAAGGATTTCTTCTTTGGTACCCTGGAGCATGATGGTGCCGGTGTTTATGATGATGGCGCGGTCGGTAATTTCGAGGGTGTCGCGGACATTGTGGTCGGTAATGAGGATTCCGATTCCGCGGGAAGCAAGAAGCTTTATTACACTTTTGATATCGGCAACGGCAATAGGGTCAATTCCGGCAAAAGGTTCGTCCAAAAGAAGGAATTTCGGCTCTATGGCAAGGGAACGGGCAATTTCGGTACGGCGGCGTTCACCACCAGAAAGTGTATAAGCCTTCTGGTAACGGATGCGGCCAATAGAAAATTCTTCTATTAAATCGTCAAGGCGCTGCTTTTTTTGTTTATATGTAAGGTCACGGCGGGTTTCCAAAACAGACCAGATATTTTCTTCTACAGTAAACTTACGGAAAACAGAAGGTTCCTGGGGCAAATATGAAATACCAAGACGGGCCCGCTTGTACATAGGAAGACGTGTAATGCATTTATCATTCAAAAAAACTTCGCCTGCAGTGGGTCGGTAAAAGCCTACTACCATATAGAAGGTTGTTGTTTTACCGGCACCATTAGGGCCCAAAAGTCCAAGAATTTCGCCGGTTTTCATGGAAAAGTCTATGCCTTTTACAACCTCTTTGCGGCCAAAGGATTTGTATAAAGAATTGACCTTGAGGAGAGGTGGTTCGGTTTCGGCTGTGGGAGCTGGATCTGGTTGTGGCCCTTCGACAGGCTCAGGGACCGCAGGGTGCACGGCTTCTGTATTCATCTCTTCTTCCATTCTCTACTCCTTTTTCTCAGTGGGCGGCACTTCTTCTGCAGACTGATTTTTTGGCTGTTCCGCCTTTTTTGTTTCGGTAACAGAGCCCTTTACATTTCCAGAAAGAGTGATGCTTTGAGTATCAAGATCAAGCGTAATCTGCTGGGCACGGAAAGTATCATTTTCCTGTTTAACCTGAGCATTACCGCTGATTTCCAAAAGCTGCTCGTTTTTCTGATAAACCGCATAGGCACCCGTACAAACATTCTTTTTTTGAGTAAGAGTAATGCCAACCTGCAGCACCGCAATATTTGTATTTTGATTATATTCTATTAACTGGGCATCGGCTTTAACATCATTTTCGGTATCTACAAGGTTTACACTTCCCTGAAGATTTGCAACCTTTGTCTGCCTGTCGTAGCCCATATATTCGCAGGAAAATTCCATTTTTGTTTCAAGGTTTTTTCCTTTAACATTGCCGCTAGCCTTTATAAAACGATAATCATCCCCGGAAAGTTCAATAGAGTCTGCAGAAATTTCAATAGAAGAAGTCTGAACAAAAGCACCACCACTGAGGGTTGTAGTTGCAGAAGAGTCTCCCGCCTGCCCGCTCATACTGCCTGCCGAAAAAGTAATTTTTTCTGCAAAAAGGCTGCCTTCACACAAGAGAAAAATGCTGAAGATAATTACAAAAAGCTTTTTCATTCCTGGGCCTTCCCCTGCTCTTCCTGATTCTGGTTTTCGTTCTGATTCTGGTTTTTATCTTTGGCTTCTATCTGTCCAGAAACAGTTCCCGCAAAGCTATAAGTCTTACTCACACCACTTGCAGAAAATCCGGTACCGTAAATTACAGTTCCATCCTTTTCGATTTTTGCAGTATCGCGGCGGGCTCCTGTAAGCTGCTCTGTTTTGCCGTTCCATTTTAACATATTTGCAAAAAAGTTTGTATTCTGACTTCTATTATAAAGCTTAATTCCGTCATAAAGCTCGTACTGTTCCTTGTCGCTGTCGGCATATAAAAGTCCGCAGTAGCCTTCTGTTTCTACCTTGTGGTCATCATCATAAGTTGTAAAGGTAACGTTTTTTCCGTAGGTGATATCTGAATCTTTATATTGTTCTATATTATCTGCATTAACAACAACAGTTTCTTTGCCCTTTTCGTAGCGCACAAGCTTTGCATGATTAAAAACAAATTCCGGATTAGTTTCTTCGGCATTTACGGTTTCGCTGTATTTAAGGGAGCAGGAAGCTGCAAAAAAAATCAGCAAGGAAGCAGCAGAAATAAAAGCTGATTTTTTTAAGAAAGACATTTTATTCAACATTTCTCTCCTGTGATTTTTTACCCCGGAATATTTTTCCATTATATGTTTTTGCAAGCTCTTTTACAAATTCAATTTTTCGCGGACACTTATAAAGAGCCGTATTCTGCCTTATAAAATCAGAAAGATCCTGCTCAAGTTTTTTGTCGGCTGTAAAACCATCTTTTAAGACAACGCAGGCAATAACAATCTGACCCCGCTTTGGATCTGCCTTTCTATAAACAGCACTTTCTAAAACAGCCGGGTGCCTGTTAATTACAGCTTCAACCTCATGCGGACTGATTCTAAAACCAGCCGATTTTATTATATCATCTTTTCGTCCAATAAAATAGAAATATCCTTCGCTGTCGTAATAAGCAAGGTCGCCTGTATGATAAAGTTTTGAGTCTGCTGGCAGGTTACAGTTTGTAAAAAGTCCCACAGGATGATTTTTTGAAAGGTCAATTACAATTTCGCCGTTTTGCTTTGGTCCACATTTTTTTCCCTTAGAATCTACAAGGCTGATTTTGTATAGAGGAGAAGGTTTTCCAAGAGAATGAAGACAGGCTTTAGAAGGGGCAGACGAATTTTCATCAAAATCAAAATTGGCACAAAGAAGAGCAGTTTCAGTCTGGCCGTAGCCTTCAAAAATTTTGAGTCCCGATTTTTCGTAAAACTTCTGGGCAAGAGATGAATCGAGAGCTTCTCCTGCAGAACAGCAGTGTTTTAAATTCTTGAGATTGTATTTAGAAAAATCCTGTTCAACAAGGTAGCGGTAAATAACAGGAGGAGCACAAAAAGTATTAACACCGTAGTCACTGATTTTCTGGAGGATTGACTGAGGATTAAAGCCCTGCCTGTCGTAAACAAAAACTGCCGCACCACAAATCCACTGGCCATAGATTTTTCCCCAGCTAGCCTTGGCCCAACCGGTTTCGGCAACAGAATAATGAAGGCCCCCTTCGTAAGTTTTCTGCCAGTATTTTGCAGTGATTATATGAGCCAGAGGATAAAGCCAGTTATGAATTACAGGCTTTGGCTCCCCTTCTGTGCCGGATGTGTAATATAAAAGCATGGGGTCATTTACAGAAACATTTGGACGAGGATGGTCGGGTGCAGATTTTTGAAAATCGGGGTGAGACTGTAAATAAGGCTCCCACTCCTCTTTTAAAAAATCCTGATTTATAAAAAGGCGGACTTTACCCAAAGTGCTACGCTGAGCAATATCGGAAGAAGTCAGCTGGCTGGAAACCGGAAAGGCCACAGCACCAAGACGATGGAGTGCTAAAATAAAAATCCAGTATTCGTAACGGCGGTGAAGAGAAAGCATTACAACATCGCCAGTGCCAATGCCCTTTTGCATTAAAAAATCGGCAGCAAGTTTACTTAAATCAGAAAGTTCTTTAAAAGTAAATTCTTTACTTTCGCCCGCATCGTTACACCAGACTAAAGCCCGCTGGAAGGGAGATTTTTGTGCATAAAGATCCACCACATCAAAAGCAAAATTAAAATTGTCAGGGAGCTTAAGCTCGAAGTTTTTTTCAAAATCTTCGTAAGTAGAGAACTGTGTTTTTACCAAAAAAGTCTGCAGCAGATTCATTTTTTTATATTTTACTATATCCTTTTTTATGCTATTATTCAATTTATGAGCGAGCGTTGCTTTAAGTGCTTTAAGCCCAAATCGGTGTGCCTTTGCAAATATGGCGCCACAATAGATACAGGAATAAAATTTATTTTTCTCATGCACCCAAAAGAATTCCGCAGGCAGCGCACCGGCACCGGCTACCTTTCGCATTTGTGCTTAAAAGATTCCGAAGTTATAGTAGGTCTGGATTTTTCTAAAAACGCCCGCCTCCAGGAGCTGCTTGCCGACCCTCAATATTACCCGGCCCTCATGTACCCTGGAGAAGACGCCCTCACCCCGCAAACAATCACCACAGGACTACCCGCAGGAAAAAAACTTCTACTTTTGATTCTAGACGCCACCTGGTTTTGCGCAAAAAAAATGATTCAGCATAACCCATTTTTACTGGAACTGCCAAAGCTCAGCTTTCAGGGAAATTACCGTTCGATTTTTACATTCAAACGAGAGCCCTCCCCGGAGTGTATTTCGACAATAGAATGCTGCTACTATGTTATAAAAGAGCTTCAGACCTCCGGCTTTGTAAATACCAACATTGACCCGGAGCCGTTGATGAACATTTTCAAAGCCATGATAAAACTCCAGCTAACAGCAGAAAATGAAAGGGTTCTTGGCATCCGTACCAATTCCCACGACTACGACGCCAAATATAATAAAATCAAAACGATTCCGGATTATTTATAAAAAAATCTTATATAAAGACCTTATATGAAGGCATCAAAAAAAATAGCGAGAGGGAAGGCCGGCAAATTTCAAAAATGCTCTAAACTGCTGCCGCGAGAGCGGCAACGTATATAATTCCAAGGCAGTTTAGCGCATAGGGGGCGAGCCGCCCTTCGCAGCACAGCTGCTCGGAGACTCACTCAAAACGCTCCACTGGAGCGTTTTGCCGGCTTCGCCGTCGTTCCCTAGGTTTTGCAAATTTGCCGGCGTGACCGGTAGCTATTTTTTTTCTTATGTATACATATAACCATAAATTATCTTTTTTTTTACGCCATTTTTTGTTATACTATAAGTATGGAAACACAAACTTTTGATTATATTATAATTGGCGCAGGCCCTGCAGGCTTGAGTTCGGCTCAGTATGCGGCTCGCAGTGGCTTGAAGACAATCGTTTTGGAAGGCATGGGACCCGGTGGCCAGGTAGCACAGATTTTTGAACTTGAAAATTATCCCGGCGTTTTTCCTGCAGTAAACGGATTTGATTTTGTAGAAACCCTGCGCAAACAGGCAGAAGCCTTTGGTGCACAGATTAAGCAGGTACAGGTAACTTCCATTGATAAAACAGGCAAAGACTTTATTATCCAGACAAAAGATACCACCTACTCTGCTCCTGCTCTTTGTATAGCAACAGGTGCCGTTCATAAAAATCTTGGAGTACCGGGAGAAGAAGAACTTAAAGGCCGCGGCGTTTCATATTGTGCAACCTGCGACGGACCTTTCTTCCGCAATAAAAAGATTGTAGTAATTGGCGGCGGAGATTCTGCCTGTTCAGAAGCAATCTATCTTGCAAGCCTTTCTAAGGATGTAACAATTGTTCACCGCAGAAACGAGTTCCGCGCACAAAAGGCACTTGTAGACAAAATGCTCAAAGCAGGTGTAAAACCAGTTTACGACAGCGTAGTAAAGCAGATAAACGGACAGAATAAAGTAGAAAGCATTACACTTGAAAATGTAAAGACCGGAGAACAGAGCCAACTTGAATGTGCAGCCGTATTTATTTTTGCAGGCATGGCACCTCAAACAGATTTAGTAGATATGATTAAAAAAGATATCTCCGGCTATATTATGACAGACGAAAACATGCAGACATCAATACCGGGTCTTTATGCAGCAGGCGATGTAAGGTCAAAGCCTTTCCGCCAGATTGTTACAGCCGTAAGCGATGGAGCAATCGCAGCAAATGCCGCAAAAGAGTTTATCAAATAAATGAAAACCCGATTTTTTGCAGCAGCCCTTTGTTTGTTTATACTAACATCCTCTTTATTTTCACAAGGACAGACAGCCACAGTAAGTTTTTGGGATAACATACCAAACGAAACACTTGCCCGTCAGATAACAGATCAGATGACAGATACAGAATTGTATTCGCAAATTCTCATGTTTGGCTGGGCCGGAGAAGAACCAGAAACACTTTTGTACGACTGGGTAAAAAGAGGACTTGGAAGCGTAAAAGTATTTGGCTGGAACACAAACGACATCCACCTTGTTGCAAAATCAATTTCGTCATTGCAGACAAGCGCACAAACAAACAGATTCAAAATCCCGCTATTTGTAGCAACAGATCAGGAAGGCGGATCAATCCGTCACGTAAAGGGAGACACACTCATAACACCGGGAAACATGGCAATTGGAGCAGCGGGCTATCCTGCAGACGCCTGGTACAGCGCCTATTACATCAGCCGCGAAATCCGAGCGCTTGGAATAAACATGAACTTTGCGCCAACCGTTGACCTTTTTACAAATCACGACTCGTCAATTATCGGCACCCGCTCTTTTGGAGACGATCCGCAGAAAGCAGGAATTCTTGGAGCAGCTTTTGCCGCAGGTTCACAGGCAGCAGGAGTAATTCCAACAGTAAAACATTTTCCGGGCCACGGAGACACAGAACTGGACAGTCACGGAAAGCTTCCCGAAATTGACATAGACTTTGAAACTTTTAAAAACCGCGAGCTTGTGCCATACATGTATTTGATTAAGGAAAACGCACCCGCAATCATGAGCGGCCACTTAAGCTTTCCGCAGATTGAAGCATCAAAAGCACCAGCCTCTCTTTCAAAATATTTCCTTACAGATTTGCTAAGAAATCAGATGGGCTACCAGGGTCTCATAATTACAGACGACATGGAAATGGTAGGAGCCACAATTTTTGCAGGAACAATTTCCAACGCATTTAAAATGGCAATAGAAGCCGGCAACGACATAATCCTTTCTTCGCGCACAGCACAACTTAATGAAGCCTTGTGGTACCGTAACTTAAACTTAATGAGCGACGACCAGGCCTTCCACGAGCGCGTAAAAGATGCAGCCTACCGGGTTATAAAAGCAAAGCTTGATTATTACAAAAGCGGCAACGAAATTGCACCTCTCTACCCGGACCCAAACAGTATAGATTCCTTTATACCCGATAAAGAAGGCGAAAAGTTTTTTACAGAACAAGCCTGCCGTTCAATAACCGTTCAAAAGCAGGGTTCAATGCCTTTAGACACAAGTAAGACCGGCCGCATACTTTTGTTAGGCTCACTTAACTGCTTTTTTAAAGATGCCCTCTTACGCTACCCTAACGCAGGCCAGGTTTACTTTAATTACGAAACAGGCCCAAACGAAACTCAATGGGTAATAGACCAGCTGCCCGACATCAGCGCAAATTACGGCACAATCATAATCTGCGTTTCGAGCGAGAATCACGTAAAGATTGCAAATTATTTTAAAGACACAGGAAAAAAGGTAATAATACTTTCGACCATGTCGCCCGAGCTCACCAAAAAACTAGACTGGTGCGACACAATTTTGCTGGGCTACAGCTGGAGATGCGAGTACTCGCTAAAGGCAATGCTGGCCGCACTGAATGGGGAGTATATTCCGAAAGGGGTGAAACCCTATAACTAGGGCCCTTATTGGAGGCCTACCTTCCAATCAAAAATACACACGGAACCTTTTCAAAATCCGGCATGGGACCTTTCTTCCACTGCGATACAGTTTTGGTAACGATAAACTCCTGTTCAGTGGTAATACCTGCCGCAAGGCAAATCTTAGTATCAGGTCGCAGAGCACTAAGCATAGTTTCAAACATTTTGGAATTCCGGTAGGGAGTTTCTATAAAAATCTGCGACTGATCTTCGTTATAAACTTTATTTTCAAGCTTTTTTAGCGCCTTAGTCCGCCCCGCAAGATCAACAGGCAGATATCCATTAAAGGCAAAAGACTGCCCGTTAAAGCCGCTGCCCATCAAAGCCATAATAATGGAAGAAGGTCCAACAAGCGGCACAACCTTAAAGCCACGACTCTGCGCAAGAGCCACAACATCAGCCCCAGGATCCGCAATAGCAGGACAGCCCGCCTCAGAAATTATTCCCACAGCCTGCCCCTGCTCCAGAGGCTTAAGATACTCGCCAATTATATTACGGTCAGTATGACGATTGAGCTCATAAAAAGTAAGCTGGTCAATATCAATAGACTTTTCAACCTTTTTCAAAAATCTGCGGGCCGAACGGATATTTTCAACAATAAAATGCTTAATGCCAACAATCACGTCGTGGTTGTAATCCGGAAGAACATTACGAATTTCGGTCTCTCCAAGAGTCACAGGAATTAAGTAGAGGGCTTTTTCTAGAGTCATGAGACTACAGTAGCATTTATTTGAAGGGGTTTCAAGTTATGCCTTAACGGGAACTTTGGAGGCGATTTTTTTGACTTCTTCAACAGGAAGTTTTACCCATTCAGCAATCTGTTCAATTGTGCCTGCGTTAGATTCAATAAGATTTCTAACAATGCTTTTCTGAGCCTCAGCACGACCTTTATTCGTATACTTCTCTATAAATCCTTCCATAGTAACACCTCCTTCAATAAAGTTACAATTATTATACACCTCTTCGTATGACTTGTCACCCGTTAATGCCGATAACATCTTTAGTAGTGCATCCACATGCCTTATTTCCTCATTAGAACCTTTATAATCCTTCTTGAGCCTAACAGTCTGAAAGTATTTTGCAACAATCTTGAAATCACTCTGAAACATATCAATAACTTTATTGCTAAGCCAGGCAATATCAAAAACGTTGATCTTATAATCATTTACAAATGACTTTAGTTCATCTGGAACTTTGAAGCATCCAAGCAGATTCTTTGGCGTTGACCATTTTTCTTTTGTACCAAAATACAAAACTATAGTTGTTACCGCATAACGCTGCTTTGTTTTTTTATCCAGTAATTGCTGCTTATAAGATGCCCCATCATAGCTGATTACACGAAGAGGCATATCCTTGTCTGGAACCGTCTGATTCTCAAGCCCAAGAATTGATATCCTGATTTCCCCATTTTTCCAAAACTTTGAAACATCCCTCTCCTGTTCATGAATTTCACCATCTGCCTTGAACATACTGTCTTTTGTATCAGCCTCAAGATCGTTTTCATTTATCAAACGCTTTCCGTTAAACAAAAGAACATTGACAATATCCGCGAATACATCATTCCATGCTTCAAGGTGTTTTTCTGTTATATCCTTTTCACTCATACACGGCCCTCCATATTTTTTTGAACAGACCAGACCACACCGCGCTGTGCAAAATATGCTGTCCTAAAAAAATAATGGAAGGCATGTTCAAAATGAAGAAGGCTCAATTTTTTACATATATAATATAGAATTAAAAGTTGAGTTATTACAAAAAATTTGAAAAAAAAATTAACTATTTATAAAAAAAGACGAGGAACTTCCTCGCCGGTAGATGGACCTGGGTCTATTGACCAGCCCGATTGTTTAATTATAGGGCATTATGGATATTTGTCAAGCATTCTTTACCCCACCCTCTTCCCATTCAAATCAAAATAATTCTTATCTTCATCAAATGCCTGATGTTTACCATCCTTATCACTCAAAAGAGGATTCACATTCGGTGCAACAGCCTTCCAGTCAATTCCAATGGCAGGATCATCCCACAGGAGGCCGCACTCGCCTTTTGGGTCGTAAAAGTCTGTGCAGTTGTAGGTGATTCTGCACGTTTGTCATTCAATAATTCTGATTTACATCATTACCCTTGTACAGTAAACCCACAAAGAATATAATTCAATTAACATCAAT